>CAYMQO010000328.1:0-3036 GCA_964392405.1 uncultured Marinobacter sp. | reverse complement strand
GCGAACGAAGTGCTGATCCGGGTCACTCACTCGTCTCTGAACTACAAGGACGCGCTGTCAGCGTCCGGCAATAAGGGCGTTACCCGCACGTTCCCTCATACGCCTGGCATCGATGCCGCCGGTGAAGTCGTGGAATCCGGCGGCGCCCCCGGTAAGGGCCAGCAGGTTATCGTTACAGGTTACGATCTGGGCATGGAAACACCCGGTGGCTTTGGCGAGTACATTCGCGTGCCGGCTGAGTGGTGTATCGAAATGCCCGGCGGCTGGGATGCCCGTCGGGCCATGATCTACGGTACCGCAGGGCTGACGGCCGGCCTCTGCGTCGACAAACTGCTGCGAATGGGCGCTTCGCCCGAGCAGGGACCTGTTGTGGTCACTGGCGCCAGCGGCGCCGTCGGAACCGTTGCCGTGGAGATACTGGCCGGTCTTGGGTTTACAGTTACAGCCGTGTCGGGCAAGAAAGAGCAGGTTGACGCGCTCAAGGCGCTGGGAGCAGCCGAAGTTAAAAGCCGTGACGCCCTTGAGGCATCTACCAGGCCCATGTTGAAACCTGTTTATGGCAACGCGGTTGATACGGTTGGCGGCGTACCCCTGGCTGAACTGCTGAAGCAGATTGCACCGGGCGGCTCTGTCGCCTGTTGCGGCCTGGTGGCCGGACCCACCGTTGAGACCACGGTCATGCCGTTCATCCTTCGGGGCATCAACCTGTTGGGTGTTGATTCGGTAGAGATTCCGCTGGATCAGAAACGTCAGGTCTGGCACAAGCTGGCAACCGACTGGGCCTGCCCGAAAACGGAAGCCAGCGCCCGGGATATCAGTCGTGGCGAGCTTGATGGCGCGTTGAAAGCCTTCCTGAAGGGAGAGTCGGTCGGGAAAATCGTGCTGGACCACAGCCGGTAATCTCACCGGGACTGCAGTACTGGAAACAAAAAACGCTGACGGGTTTCCCGATCAGCGTTTTTTGGAGGACATCCGGAAATGCTTGGGGGCCTGGGGTTCCTGGAAGGCGGTCATTGTGTGGCTCCTGTCAGATGACATCTTGATTCACGCGCCGGGAAACGTCTTCTGCGCTTTCCACTCGCTCAGAGTAGCGGTCTGTCAAGTAATCGCTTCGTCCCCGGATCATAAGGGTGAACTTGGTGAGCTCCTCGCAAACATCCACAATGCGGAGGTACAGGGGCGACGGCTTCATGCGGCCAGCGTCGTCGAATTCGCTAAAGGCTTTAGGTACCGACGATTGATTGGGAATCGTCACCATGCGCATCCAGCGACCGAGGATGCGCATCTGGTTGACCGCATTGAAGCTCTGGCTACCTCCTGAAACTTGCATCACGGCCAGGGTCTTGCCCTGGGTCGGGCGAATACCGCCCAGTGACAACGGAATCCAGTCGATCTGGGCCTTCATGATGGCCGTCATGGCACCATGGCGTTCGGGACTGACCCACAGCATGCCTTCTGACCATTCGGCCAACTCGCGTAGCTCTCGAACCTTGGGGTGGTCGGCCCCGGCATCATCCGGCAGGGGTAGGCCACCAGGATTGAAGGTCCGCACCTCGCATCCGAACCAACGGAGTAGCCGCCCGGCTTCTTCGGCTGCGAAACGCGAGTAGGAGCGTTCTCGCAGAGACCCGTAGAGTACCAGAATACGTGGCGCATGCTGGGGTGCATTGGGGCCTGCCAACATGGTTGTGTCGATGGGCGATAACTGCGAAGGATCAATATTGGGGAGTTCTGCCAGCATTTCGATGTCGCTCATGGCGCGATTCCTGGGTAATGGATGACTTCACTATCTTCCTTGACGAATTGCGCTACCGGATGGTCAAGGAGATCCAGTACTGTCTCCGAGGGTCGGCATAGTCTGGCACCCTTCCGTGTCACCACGATCGGTCGGTTGATCAGAATCGGTTCCGCCAGCATGGCATCAATTAGCTGATCATCCGTCACAGCCAGGTCGGCCAGCCTCAAGGCGTCGTAAGGGGTTCCCTTCGTCATACTGCCTCATTTCCCGGCTTGGTTCGGAGCGCGGCCGATCAAGGATTCCACCAAGGGGCCACACACGTCCGGATGCCCCGCGCAGCAGTCGCTCACGAGGAAGCGGATGGTTTCCTGCATGTGGTTTAGATTCGCCCGGTAGATGATCAAGCGCCCCTCGCGACGGGATACCACTAGACCTGCCCGCGACAGAACAGCCAGATGCGCCGACATCGTGGCAGGCGGCACCGACAACTGCCGTGCAATTTCGCCGGCGGCGAGCCCTTCCGGTTCCTGGCGTACCAGTAGACGATAGACCTCCAGGCGTGTTTCCTGGGCCAGAGCGGAAAAGCTCTCGATGACGCTTGATATTTCCATACTTATAAAAATATGGAATTCTTGGGGGCGCGTCAAGCCCTTCACCCGCTGGAAGCAAGTAGGTCCTGGCAGTACACAAACATAACATCCCTCTAAACTTGAACGCGAGGTAACGGTGGAGGAAGTTAATGCTGCAATGAAGCAAGCGGCCGAAGGAAAACTGGCAGGCATCCTAGGGTACGAGGAGCGGCCGCTGGTCTCCATCGACTATCGTACCGACCCGCGCAGTGCGATCATCGACGCCCTCTCGACCATGGTGGTCAACGGTACTCAGCTCAAGCTCTACGCCTGGTACGACAACGAATGGGGCTACGCCAACCGCACCGCCGAGCTGGCGATGAAGGTCGGGCGTGAGCAGGTGGGCCATGTCTGAGGCAGGGAAGCTCGGGAGCCGCTTGAAGGGGCTGCCGTTCGAGGTGCGCCAGTATCTGCTGATTACCGGCAACTACTGGGCCTTCACGCTCACGGATGGTGCTCTGCGCATGCTGGTGGTGCTTTACTTCCACCAGTTGGGCTACTCGCCGCTGGAGGTGGCGCTGCTGTTCCTCTTCTATGAGGCCTTCGGCGTGGTCACCAACCTGGTGGGGGGCTGGCTGGGGGCGCGCCTGGGCCTCAACCGCATCATGAACGTGGGCCTCGGCCTGCAGATCATGGCGCTGGTCATGCTGATGGTGCCCGCCGCGGCGC
>CAYMQO010000327.1:0-3049 GCA_964392405.1 uncultured Marinobacter sp. | reverse complement strand
GCCTGTTCCTGTCGCAAATGCTCAAGAGCATGCGGGCAGCCAGCGATGTGCTGGCGGAAGGCAATTACCTGCACAGTAACGAATCCGGTTTCTACCAGGACATGTTTGACAGTCAGTTAAGCCTGTCCATGAGCCGCAACCAGGGACTCGGGCTGGCTGAGACCCTGGTCCGGCAGCTCAGCCGCCAGATTCCCGGTATGGATACTGAAGGCAACGTTTTGCCGGGCGCACGTCGCACCCTGGCGGACTATGACCGGAGCCTGCCGCCGCTGTCACCAAAGCTGCCTGAGCGGGTAGAAGAGGTGAAAAAACTGGCCGAAGCGGAGAACGCCAGTACAACCGGGAGCGCCGAGCCCCGTAGTCCGCAGGCGCCGGAGCGCTTCGCCCCTACACAGCCCATGCCTGAGCGCTTCGCCAGCCCGGAACAGTTTGTCCGTACCCTGTTGCCGCTGGCCCAGGAAGTGGCTGAGGAATCCGGCATTGATCCACGGTTGATGGTGGCTCAGGCCGCGCTGGAAACCGGCTGGGGCAAGCACATGATTCGTGGCAATGACGGTACCCACAGTTACAACCTGTTTGGCATCAAGGCGGACCGTCGCTGGTCCGGTGACGCTGTGAATATCGCAACCACGGAGTTCCGCGAAGGGGTGGCCATGAAAGAGCGCTGGGACTTCCGCCGCTATCCGGACTACCGGGAGAGCTTCAAGGATTACGTCAGGTTCCTGCAGGACAACCCCCGTTACCGGGACGTGTGGGAAGTGGCCGATCAGCCTGGTCTGTTCGCCGAGCGTCTGCAACAGGCTGGCTACGCCACCGATCCGGCCTACGGCCGTAAGATCCGCAGCATTATGCAAGGTGCGCCCTTTGAGGCTGCACTGAATGATCTCACAACACTTTCGATGGCTGAGGAGTAATTACCATGGCAGGTTTGATTGGTATCGGCCTGAGTGGAGTTCTGGGGCATCAGTCCGCCCTTAACACCACCGGTAATAACATTGTTAACGCCAACACGCCGGGTTACAGCCGTCAGGAAGTGCAGTTTGAGTCCAGCCCCAGCCGCTACACAGCCAATGGCTCAGTGGGTATGGGCGTGGACGTGGCCAACATTCGCCGGCTGGCGGACCAGTATCTGGTGGATCAGGTGCGCTCGGACACCTCGCTCTATGGCGAGCAGGAAACCCTGCGCAAGGAGCTGTCCCGTCTGGATGACCTGCTTGGCAGCACAGACACGGGTCTGTCCCGGACGCTGAACAATTTCTTCGCCGCCATGCAGAATGCGGCCGAAGACCCGGGCTCGCTGCCCCAGCGCCAACTGGTGCTGAGCGAAGCCCAGAGCGTGGTCAACCGCTTCCAGGCGTTGCATGCGGAACTCGTCCAGCAACGGGAGCTGGTCAAGACCCAGCAGACCGAGAACATCGCTGACGCCAACACCCTGCTCAAAAACATTGCAGCCCTGAACCTGTCGATTTCAGAGTCTCCCGGCGTCGCCCAGGGGCGTCTGCCCAATGATCTTCTGGACCAGCGGGATGAAGCCATTCGCAAGCTGTCCGAAATCGTTCACGTCCGGGTAAGCCCCGGCGGCGGTGGTCAGGTCAACGTGTCCCTCGCCAATGGACAGGCGCTGGTAGTCGGAGCAGACGCTTCACGCTTTGGCACGCAGCGAAGTGCGGATGACCCGACCCGGCTGGAATTTACCCTGACGGACGGCAACCGCACGCGGGTCATTGATGACCAGATTACCGGTGGCAGGCTGGGCGGGCTCCGTCGGTTTGAAAGCGAGGCCCTGGCGCCGGCTTTTCACGAGCTTGGCCGGGTGGCGATCGCCCTGCAGGAAACCGTCAACCATCAGCACCAGATCGGCATGGATCTGGAAGGCGATCTGGGCGGGCTTTTCTTCAGCGAAGTCAACAGTCGGGACAAACAGCTGGCACGGGTGGTGGCGAGTACCAATAATCAGCCACCGGCCAACTCCGTAGTGGGCGTGGATATCACCGACGCATCACGGCTGCCGGCGGGTTCCTGGGTGCTCCAGTTTACGGAAGAAAACGGCCGCAGTTACGAGTTGATCGATGACAAGACCGGCAAGGTGGTCAATCAGGGCCGCCTGCCTGACGAGCTGCCCGCTGAAATCACCATGCCAGGCTTCAATATCTTTGTGGAATCCGGCTCCTTCAGTAAGGGCGACCGTTTTCAGATCCAGCCTACCCGGATGGAAGCCGCCAATATTGAGCTGATGGTCAAGCGCGAGGAAGACCTGGCGTTTGCCAGCCCGGTGCGGGCAGAAGCTGACAGCGGTAACACCGGCAATGGCAAGATCAACCAGGGTCTGATGTTTGACGTCCGCAACCCGCTGACGAATTCGCCCCTGGCAGGATTCACCACCAAGGGTCAGCTGTCACCGGAGCTGGAAATCTACTTCACCAGTGACACCCAGTATGAAATCCGTGACGCGGCCAACCCCGGTACAGTGCTGCAGACTGGCACCTTCCAGCCGGGCATCAGCAACAAGCTGTTTACGGAAGATCCGGCTGATCCTGGCTACCGTGGCTTCCAGTTTGAAATCGGCGGGAACCCGAAGGCCGGCGACAGCTTTACCATTGGCTATAACGCCAACGGCACCGCCGATAACCGTAACGCTGAACTGCTGGCAGGCCTTGCCACCCGGAACACCATGAACAACGGCAGCCAGAGTTTTACCGAAGGCTATGCCGGTCTGGTGGAACGGGTCGGTGTGCAGACCCGGCAGGCACAAATGGACAGTGATTCGGGGCGGGTCCTGCTGGAGCAGTCGGTAAACCAGCGTGAGAGCATCTCCGGGGTTAACCTGGATGAGGAGGCCGGCAAGCTGATTCAGTATCAGGCTGCCTACAATGCCTCAGCCCGGGTCATGGGTGTGGCCCAGGAGCTGTTTGACACGCTGCTTAATACGTTTCGATAGGTCAGGTTGAGGTGATGCATCATGATTAGAATTTCCTCCCAGCAGATCTTCAGCGGCGGTATCAACCGTCTGCAGGACCTGAACGTTAACCTGAACCAGACCCAGGAACAG
>CAYMQO010000326.1:0-3051 GCA_964392405.1 uncultured Marinobacter sp. | reverse complement strand
CTTCGTGTTGACCAGGAGCGCGTGCAGTACTGGATCGAGCAGGGCGCTCAGCCGTCTGAGCGTGTTGCGCAGCTGCTGAAGAGCGCTGCCAAGTAAGTTTGTCCGGGGGCTGGCATGACACAGCATCCACAGGAAACTGTGATCGGCCGGATTACCTCCGTATTCGGGGTCAAGGGATGGTTAAAGGTCTATTCCTACACTGATCCCATTGACGGAATACTGAATTACCGGCGCTGGACGCTGCTCCACGACGGCAAACGTATTCCGGCAGAGCTTGAAACCGGACGGCGGCACGGGCCGGGCATTGTGGTCAAACTCAAGGGTATTGATGACCGCGACCTCGCCCAGACCTATGGCGGAGCTGAGATACGGATTCCGTTGTCGGAGCTGCCACCGCTGCCGGAAGGTGAGTACTACTGGTACCAGCTGGAAGGACTCACTGTCTTCACCAGTGAAGGTGAGCGCCTGGGACGGGTTCATCATCTGATGGAAACCGGTGCCAATGATGTTTTGGTGGTCCGGGCCGACGAGGCTTCGATCGACCAGCGCGAGCGCCTGATTCCCTATCTTCCGGAGCAGGTTGTGACGGAAGTGGATCTGAGTGCTGGCCGGCTCGTCGTTGACTGGGACCCGGAGTTTTAGGGGTGTGGATTGGCGCAGTCAGTCTGTTCCCCGAAATGTTCGATGCTGTAACCGGGTATGGGATCACCGGGAGGGCAGTTCGCGAGGGTCTGCTGACCTTTCGCAGTTGGAACCCTCGGGAATTTACCCATGACCGGCATCGCACGGTAGACGACCGGCCTTATGGTGGTGGCCCGGGCATGCTGATGAAAATCCAGCCCCTGCGGGACGCGATCCATGCGGCGCGGGCTGAGGCGCCAGGTGACGCCTGTGTGGTGTACCTTTCGCCCCAGGGCGAGAGGCTGAACCAGCAGGTCGTGGAATCCCTGGCTGCCTGCAAGAGTCTGATTCTTGTAGCGGGTCGCTACGAGGGTGTAGATGAACGCCTGATCTCGGCGGAAGTCGATCGGGAAGTGTCGCTGGGAGACTTTGTGCTCTCCGGTGGCGAGCTGGTGGCGATGGCCGTCATTGATGCGGTTACACGCCTCATCCCCGGAGCGCTGGGTCATGCGCAGTCAGCGGAGCAGGATTCCTTTGCTGACGGTCTGCTGGATTGTCCGCACTACACACGGCCCGAAGTGTATGAAGGCCAGGCGGTGCCGGATGTATTGTTAGGCGGTCACCACGAACAGATCCGGCGCTGGCGACTGAAAGAGTCGCTGAGGCGAACCCGGGAGCGACGCCCCGACCTGCTGGAGCAGCGGGTGCTGACGGACGAAGAGCGTGAGCTGCTGGACGAAATTTTAAACGAACCGGGTGCCTCTGATTGAGTCAGGGCATTAAGAGATTGGGTATCAGGAGCACATAACGATGAGTGGCAAGAACGACATCATCAGCCAGATTGAATCGGAGCAGATGAACAAGGAACTCCCTGCGTTTGCACCGGGCGACACTGTCATTGTCCAGGTTCGCGTAACCGAGGGTAACCGTGAGCGTCTCCAGGCCTTTGAAGGCGTGGTGATCGGCAAGCGCAACCGCGGCATGAACTCTTCCTTCACCGTACGGAAGGTTTCCTACGGCGTAGGTGTTGAGCGTACCTTCCAGACCTTCTCCACGCTGATCGACAGCATCACGGTCAAGCGTCGTGGTGCGGTCCGTAAGGCCAAGCTTTACTATCTCCGTGAGCGCTCTGGTAAGGCGGCGCGTATCAAGGAAAAGCTGGGCTGAGTCTGGCCGACTGGCAATACTGATAGACAGGCGATGTCCGGTTTATCCGTTCTGTCAGTCCATAAGACTGTAGACATGTTATAAAAAGGGGCAGCTCACGCTGCCCCTTTTTCGTGTCAGCAACTTTTCCAGTGCCGGAGGCAGTTTGGTCACTCCAACCGAAAAATCCCTGCGAACCGCCGATGAGTGCCTGATTCAGCGCTTCCTTGATGCGTTGTGGCTGGAGGACGGCCTGGGAGAGAAAACCCGCGCGGCCTATGGCAGCGATCTTCGACAACTGTCCCGCTGGCTGGCGGGGCGACCCGGTGAGCCGACGCTGGATCAGGCGGATCGCCAGCATCTGCTGGACTGGATCTCTGCGGCATTCGCCCAGGGGCATAAAAATGCGACAGCGGCCCGTCGCCTGTCGGGGCTGCGTCGTTTTTACCGCTATCTTTTGCGGGAGCAGCTGATCCGCGAAGATCCGACCTTGCGAATTGAAAGTCCCCGTCTCGCCCGGCGGCTGCCGGATACCCTGTCCGAGGCCGACGTAGAAGCGCTGCTGGATGAACCGCTCGGTGCCCAGGTGCAGGACGAACGGCTGGAGCTGCGGGACCGGGCCATGCTGGAAATTCTCTATGGCTGCGGATTGCGGGTGACCGAACTGGTGTCTTTGCGGGTGGACCAGGTCAACCTCCGGCAGGGCGTGATCCGGGTTTCCGGCAAGGGCGACAAGGAGCGCCTGGTGCCCATGGGGGAAGAGGCCGTGGACTGGCTGCTCCGCTATATGAAAGAGGCCAGGCCGGAGCTGTTGCGGGGAAGGGTTTCTGATGATCTGTTTCCGGGCAATCGGGGCTCTGCCATGAGCCGGCAGGCCTTCTGGTACCGCATCCGTCATTACGCCCAGCGTGCGGGTATCCCAAAGAAACTGTCGCCCCATACGCTTCGTCACGCCTTTGCGACCCATTTGCTGAACCACGGCGCTGATCTGCGGGTGGTACAGATGCTGCTGGGTCATTCCGATCTGTCGACAACCCAGATATATACCCATGTGGCCCGCCAGCGTCTGCAGGAACTGCATCACGCCCACCACCCCCGGGGCTGAACTTTTTGTCGCTCGTTCAGTCACAAACCTGCCAGAGAGCAATTGCCCCACCGGCATGGCTTTGATCTACTGAGCGCCAAACTTTTAATCCACCTCCAGGACTGAGCAGGATAATTCATGAAACAGATGCTATTCCGTTCCCTTTCCGGCATGGCTGCCGGGCTGGCGCTGAGCACCAT
>CAYMQO010000325.1:0-3057 GCA_964392405.1 uncultured Marinobacter sp. | reverse complement strand
CATCCTTCATGGTGGATGCCATGTTCACCATACGCCGGATGCCCGGTACCGGTATCGCCTGCATTGCAGGGTTCCAGGATGCCTTGGCCTTGCGGTACTTCACCTGGCGCGCCTGGGTTTGCCCGGAATCTCTTGCAGCCTCTGCCATAAGCACCTCACACAACCGTGAATGGATGACCGACTCCTCGCCTCTGCCAGCGTAGTCCACCTGTCACTGCACTTACAAGCGAACGGAATTTGCGGACATTCTGGCCATATCAAGGAGCGGGCCTGCATTTGACCCGATGATTTCCACCAGCCAGACTCAGGGTTCACCCGAGATCAGCCGGAGGAAACAGGCCCATGGGTCAGGAACCGAAGCCCGTTATCACCATACTCACAGCGCCGGACGAGAAAGAGCCGCCGGGCATCGAGGCCATCCGCGCCCGGGGTGATGTCCGGATAGCCTGGGACGAGCAGACCCTGAATGACGCCCTGCCGGACAGCCGCGTGCTGATGGTGACGGACTTCCGTACCGAAGCCCTGGAAGCGGCCTGGCCCTCCGCTCGCCAGTTGGAATGGATTCACGCCACCAGCGCAGGCGTAGACGCGCTGATGTTCCCGGCGCTAGTGGATAGCGACGTCCCGGTGACCAACGCTCGGGGGATTTTTGACCGCAGCATTGCCGAGTACGTGCTCTGCACCATGCTGATGTTCATCAAGGATGTGCCCAATTCGCTGCGCCTGCAGGCCCGGCGACAATGGCAACACCGGGATACTGGGCGGGCAGAAGGGCGCGAAGTGCTCATCGTCGGTGCCGGCTCCATCGGCCGGCAGATCGCCCGGCTGGCACGGGCCATCGGTATGAACCCCCACGGCGTTGCCCGCCATGCCCGGCCGGGGGATGATGATTTCGTGGCGATACACAGCAACGATCAATTGTACGACCAGCTGGAAATCGCGGACTTTGTGGTCATCGCAGCGCCGCTGACTCCGCAGACGGAAGGCCTCTTCGACCGCACGGCCTTCGCTGCCATGAAAAAAGACGCGCGCCTGATCAACATCGGCCGCGGCCCCATCGTTAAAACCCAGGACCTGATGGACGCCCTGAACCGCGGCGAGATCGCGGGTGCCGCGCTGGATGTGTTTGAGCAGGAGCCGCTACCGGAGGATCACCCGTTATGGACCATGGACAATGTGATCCTTACACCCCATATGTCCGGTGACTTTATCGGCTGGCGCCGGGCACTTACGGATCAGTTTCTGGAAAATTTCGACCGTTGGCACCGGGGGGAGGAGTTGTTTAATCTGGTGGACAAGAAGAAGGGGTATGCGGGCAGTAGATAAGGTGTGAGGAGTGGGCAATAGCGCAACGCCCGTGTAGAACCGTTGCGCCCAGAGCTCCCGTCAGGCAACGCCCAGCCAGGCATACCAGCCGGCAAGAATCTCATCTCCAAACCACAGCGCCAGCAGTCCGGCGGCGGCCAGGTACGGCCCGAAGGGAATGGGTACATCCCGTCCGTGACGGCGGATTACCATCAGGCTGATACCCACGATGGCCCCCACCAGCGATGACAGTAGAATCACCGCCGGCAATAACTGCCATCCCAGCCAGGCGCCGATGGCTGCAAGCAGCTTGAAGTCCCCGTGCCCCATCCCTTCCTTGCCGGTAACCAGCTTGAACAGCCAGTAGACCGACCACAGGGACAGGTAACCGGCGACAGCGCCCCAGAATGCGCTCTGGAAGTCCGTCAGATACCCAAAGTAGTTAACCATCAGCCCCAGCCACATCAGTGGCAGGGTGATATTGTCCGGCAGCAGCTGGGTATCAAAATCGATCATGGTCAGCGCCACCAGCGCCCAGACAAACACCAGCGCCCAGAGCGTTCCCAGCGATGGGCCCAGCAGCCAGACCGTGAGCACTGAAAAGGCGGCGGTTACCGCCTCAATCAATGGATAGCGAATAGAGATCCGGGTGCGGCAGCCACTGCAGCGTCCCCGCAGGAACAGATAACTCAGCACCGGAATATTTTCCCACGGCCGGATTTTGTGGCCACAGGAAGGGCAGGTGGAAGCCGGACGGGACAGGCTGATGCGCTCTTCCTGGCGACGCTCCTTCTCCGGAACTGCGAGAAATTCCTCACACTGGCTGCGCCAGTCCTGATGCATCATCTTCGGCAGCCGCAGAATGACGACATTCAGGAAGCTGCCAATACACAGAGAGACGAACAGCGTGGCGAGATAGAGCAGCCAGGGAGTCGTGAGAAGAGCGTCGAGAACAGCCATGGAAAACCTGTGTTATTGGGTGGCGTCAGCCCACCACCTGACCCATCTGGAAGATCGGCAGGTACATGGCCACGATCAGGCCACCCACCAGAATGCCAAGCACCGACATGATCATCGGCTCCATCAGCGCTGTCAGGTTATCGACCATATCGTCCACCACGCCCTCGTAGTGTTCTGCTACCTTCTCCAGCATTTCGTCCAGGTTACCGGATTCCTCGCCAATGGCAGTCAGTTGCACGGCCATGACGGGAAACACCGTAGTCTGGCGCATCGCAGCCTGTAGCTGTACACCGGCGGACACCTCATCCTTGATCTTGAAGATGGCGTCCCGGTACACCGCGTTACCAGTGGCGCCGGCCACTGAGTCCAGGGCATCCACCAGCGGCACACCGGAAGCGAAAGTCGTCGACAGCACCCGCCCGAACTTGGCCACGGCAGACTTGTCGATAATCTCGCCCACGACCGGCAGCTTGAGAATATATTTGTCGATAATGTCGGAGAACTTCTGGGATCGCCGCTTCGCCTGCCCGAACACATAAATAAATCCGACAATGCCAAGCAGCACCACAAACCACCACTTCTGCATCCACTCCGACAGATTAATCACCATCTGAGTGAACACCGGCAGATCGGCGCCGAAGCCCTGGAACAGGCTTTCAAACTGCGGCACCACCTTGACCAACAGAATCGCTGTTACGATGACCGCGACCACGATTACCGCAATCGGATAGGTCATTGCCTTCTTGACCTTCTTCTTGAGCAGTTCGGTTTTCTCAAGATATTTCGCAATAC
>CAYMQO010000324.1:0-3058 GCA_964392405.1 uncultured Marinobacter sp. | reverse complement strand
GCGACCCCCGGCGTGACAGGCCGGTATTCTAACCAACTGAACTACCGCTCCGCATAGTCGGTAAAAAGACTGAAGCTTTTTACCCACCTCTGGCTGAACAACTCAGAAGACGCTGCTGCGAAATCTGATTCATTCTGCCAACCGGAAAGTGGTGGGTGGTGCAGGGATCGAACCTGCGACCCTCGCCTTGTAAGGGCGATGCTCTCCCAGCTGAGCTAACCACCCACTTCCGGGCTACCTTGCCAATGATACGGGCGCATTGCCGTGTTCATCAACTAAGTGAGACGCGCATTTTAAGTATTTCTGGGGCCGTGTCAAATGTTTCAGAGAAAATTCCGGCTTTTTTTGGTTTCCCGCTGAAAACCGGTTATTTTCCCATCAATTCCGTGATTTAGGACGTTCTTCTTATTGCGCTCGTAACTGGTCCACCTGCTGCTGCAACCGAATAAGACGGGAATTCAACTGGGCCCGGGACGCATCGACCGATTTCAGCGTCTCCTCGGCCTGATCCAGCCGGCCACGGACGGCGGACAGTTGTGGGGTGAGGTCGGATGCCTGACCGCTGACGGTTTCCAGGGACTGCAGACGACTCTCCAGCCCTTCAATGGTCAGGGACTGCTCCTGGCGGAAACGGGTCAGTTGCTGCTCGACCTTTTTATCAACCCCGTCCATACCCTTGGCCAGCCCGCTCACCTGCTCATCCAGTTCGCCAATGCGGGGTTCGAGCGCCCCGACGCTGCTGACCAGAGACTGCTGTTGCTGCTCCAGTTCGCCGGTAAGGCTGGCCGTGCTTTTCAGCTCGTCCCCGAGACTGGTCACTCTGTCACTGGTCGCTGTCAGCTCAGCACCCAGTGCCTTCAGTTGACCGGTTAACGCCTGCTGTTCTTTCGATAGCGCTTCAATCTGCGGCCGGTTTTTCTCGTTGGCCAGCACCCAGAGCTTGCGGATCTCGCTGTTAACCGTTTTCAGCGTGCCGTCGATACCCGCCAGCCGTTCCTCTATCGACGACCCTGTCTCAGCAAGGCTTTCTCCGGTTTCGGACAGCTCACCCTCAAACCGGGCAAGGGCAAGCTTGCTCTGGCGAGCCCAGTAGTCGGCCTCGTCCAGCTGACTGGCCATCACTGTCAGCCTCTGCTGCATCTGCCAGCCAAACCAGGCGCCAGCCATGGTGACGACAACCAGAAGTGCCAGCAGTAACCAGACCAGCCCCTTGCCTGACCCACCTGGCGCCGGGGTCGCGCTTTCACGCGCAGGGGGTTTCCGGTTGCTACCGGATGACTCCGCCTTCTTCCTCCCCCCGGGCCTGCGACTCGTCTTGCCGGGTTTGCCCGCCACCGGGTCGCGGCCGCGCAGCTCGTCGTCATCGGGACGAATTGAATCCATAGAGACTCCTGAATCGGTTTGCTACCTGAAGACCCACCATAATACCGGGTCCGGCCGGGGATGGTATGGCCGATACACATGGCTTCCACCCACAGCCGGCGCAAACCCGTCGGATCTGTTTGCATGGTGAGGGGCCAGCTCCTAAAATGGCGGGCTTTCCCGACGACGGGCCGGGTTGATCGGTTTTCAACCCCAGGCTGAGCCTGACAGGTTCTTTACTGCGCCCGCTGCCGATACCTAATATATCCGGGGACATTACTATGCAACCGCTGGTAGGCATCATCATGGGCTCCACCTCCGACTGGCCCACCATGGAACATGCCGCGCAAATGCTCGACAAACTGGGCGTCAGTTACGAAACCCGGGTCGTTTCCGCTCACCGCACGCCGGACCTTCTGTTCGACTATGCCAAAACGGCATCGGACCGGGGGCTGAAGGTGATCATCGCGGGCGCTGGCGGAGCCGCTCACCTGCCCGGCATGGTAGCATCGCAGACATCGCTGCCGGTTCTGGGTGTGCCCGTGCAGTCGAAGGCCCTGAATGGGCTCGACTCCCTGCTCTCCATCGTGCAGATGCCTGGCGGAGTCGCGGTTGGCACGCTGGCCATCGGTAACGCTGGCGCGACCAATGCCGGCTTGCTGGCGGCTCAGATCATAGGCTGCTTTGATGACAGGGTACGTAAAGCGGTAGACGATTTCCGTTCGAACCAGACGCAAACGGTACTGGATACCCCTGACCCCCGGAATCCGTAACAACCCACCGGCTTTGGCCTGGACCGGCAGGCCACGGGGCTACCGCTCCGCCGGGTCAGAGCCAGGAGAAAGTTTATGAGAATCGGCGTATTAGGAGCCGGCCAGCTGGGGCGTATGCTTGCGCTGGCTGGCTATCCGTTAGCCAACACTTTTGTTTTCTACGATATGTCGGGCAGCCCGAGCGCCGGTATCGGCGAAGTGGTGGTTGACCAGAGCGGGGCCAAACCGGATGAGTTCCTCGCCAGGGTCGATGTGGTCACCTACGAATTTGAACATCTGCCGGTTGCCATCGCCGAAGCCATGGCCCAGAGCAAACCGGTCCACCCTGCCCCTCGGGCCTTGCAGGTGTGTCAGAACCGCGAAGCCGAGAAAACCCTGTTTGGCCGACTGGGCATACCGACGCCCCAATGGCAGATGGCAGACAGCGCCGAAGCGCTCCGGAAAGCCGCAGAAGAACTTGGTTGCCCGGTCGTCGCCAAGTCCAATACAGAAGGCTACGACGGCAAGGGACAGGCTGTCTTACGCAGCCCCGACGAAGCGGAGCAGGCCTGGCAGACCATCGGCCATGATCGGCTGATGGTCGAAAAGTTTGTCGACTTCAGTCGGGAGATATCCCTGATCGCAGTGCGCGGTACCGATGGCGATGTGGCTTTCTATCCCATGGCCGAGAACGTCCACCACGAAGGCATTCTGCGCTATTCCATCGCTCCGGCGCCCCGGCTTGATCGCGAACTGGAGGAAGAGGCCGATGGCTACATCCGTGCGCTTCTGAACGAACTTGAGTACGTCGGCGTCCTGGCTCTGGAGCTGTTCGAGACTGACAAGGGTCTGGTAGCGAACGAGATGGCCCCACGGGTGCACAACTCCGGCCACTGGACCATGGAAGGCGCCATGACCAGCCAGTTTGAGAACCATATTCGCGC
>CAYMQO010000323.1:0-3061 GCA_964392405.1 uncultured Marinobacter sp. | reverse complement strand
GGGCGGCGATGGCCCCCAGGAATGGTAGTAACACCACCAGCGATAAAGTCATCGCAACCTCGTTATCCAGTCTTCTTGATGTCGGGGAAGAACCTGAAGAGTTCCCCGCGCTGAAATCCGGTTACTGCCAGTGACGACAGTATTGCAGCCAGTTGGCGACTGCACCAATACGGGTTACAGAAGGGGGGCCGGCGGGTCCGGGAAATAGGGCAGACAACAGCTGCGACTGATGAGCGGCAGGTAGAGTAATCCCCGGTTCATGCCCGAAACTGGCCGATAAGGGTCGGAATTTGGCTGAACAATCATAAGTTTCTCTGGATCATGCACGGCACAGATCATACGTGGCTCATGACTCAGGTCAAGTTAGTCCGCCTTGATTTTTTATTGTCGATGGCTTCTCCGAAAGGCTGTTATGGCTCAAATCAGCCCCTGCGGTTAGTATCACCGGGAGCGTAGAGATTGAGCGCCGGGGGCACCGATGAATGACAATGAACGCCAACGTCTGATCGAAGAGGTCATTCCCGACGTGCGCGATGGCCTGACCCGGAAGGAGCGGCTGATCCTGTATGTTTTACAGGAAACCCAGCGGGAACTGGGCGGTCGTAACGTGCCCACGGTGATGCTCTACGGTCGGGTACTGGAGTACATCAACATCAGTGAGCAGGAACTGCATGTCTACCTGGACCGGTTGGGCGTGCGGGGTGATGGCAGCTGAGGACGGCGGCCTGTGCCCGGCTATCTCAGCGCGCCTTGCTACAGAGATGCCCAGCTACTGGCAGAGCGTGTCGCTGGCACTCTGGACCTCAACGTAATAACCTTCATGAGCGCATTTTCCGGACGTGATTTTAATCATTACGTCAGAAACCCAAAGAGTTTGAGTCCTATTCATGAGAGTTATTATCCGTTCGTTTTTTAAATTGCTCCGTCTGGTGCTGACTCCCTTCATGTTGCTGAGCGAGAAGATCAGCACGCCAAAAAGTATCAGCCGGACTGCTGAGGCACAGGCTGCGGTTGATAAAGCCAGCCAGAATCTTGCCCTGTACCAGTTTCGCGCCTGCCCGTTCTGCATCAAGGTGCGTAAGGAAATCGCCCGGCTCGGCCTGAATATCGAGACCCGTGATGCCCAGCATGATCCGCAGCACCGGGCCGACCTGGAAGCCGGTGGTGGCCGGATCAAGGTGCCGTGCCTGAGAATCCGCCAGGAAGATGGCGGCGACCAGTGGCTGTATGAATCGGACGATATTAAGGCATGGCTGCGGGAACGGTTTGAGCCAGCCTGATCCGGCGCTATGGGTACCGCAGGTTCTATTGGCAGGCAGGGTTTTCGGGAAACCACTGAGCATATATCGCGGCGGACAAGATTCAGCAGGGGAACAGAATGGTAGTTTGTGGCGTTGAACTTACCGGCTCTGATGCGGTCATTTGTATACTTGCCCATGATCGGGGTCAGTTCAGTCTGCCTGAGAGCAAAGTGCGCAAGCTCTCGCTCAAGAAAGACCACAGCAGGACGGACCTTCTCCAGTTCCAGAAGGATTTTGCAGCCCTTATGACTGAATATGGAGTGACCCGGATCGTCATCAGGGAGCGCATGCAGAAGGGAAAGTTCGCCGGCGGTGCTGTCAGCTTCAAGCTGGAGGCTACTATTCAGTTAATCGATAAAGCTGAACTGGACGTACAGCTGGTCTCGCCCGCTAAGATCAAGTCCGGACTCGCTGCGAACCCGCTACCAATACCGTTTGCAGAAACCGGCCTGAAAGCGTTTCAGGAGACAGCGTTTACGGTTGCCTACGTGGGGCATATCGCCAGTTGACCGGAGCGCTGGCGAGAACGTCGGATCGCCTGCGGCGACCGGTCAACGGGGTTGTTGGAACCACCGGTGGGTGAGGGCAGACGCTGTACCGGGTCCGCCTTAAAGCGTGGCCGGCTTCCTGAAAACCAGCATCCCATTGTTGGCCGGCATCGGATAGTGATCCGTCAATGTCATCTTTGACGCTTCAGCGAGCGCCGACAGATCTTCTGTATCCCGGATCCCCATATGCGCCGCCTTGGCTTTCAGGTAACGGTCGAATTCCCGGTTACTCTGGCTGGTGAATTCGCCTTGCTGATTGAACGGCCCATACAGGCAAAAGGCGCCGCCATCGTGCAGGCGTTCCCCAACGCCGTAAAACATCTTCTCGACCTCGTTCCACGCCATAATGTGAGCCGTATTGGCTGAGAATGCCCATTGGAATGAATCGATCGGCCAGGAACGTTGGCCCACATCCAGCTCAAGCATGGGCAGAACATTTGCCAGGTCTGCCTGCTTCAACCGGGCTGGAGCGAGATGTGCCGCACTGGGGTGCTCCGTCGGTCGCCACTGCAGATGAGGCAGGGCCTGGGCGAAGTGCACCGCATGCTGACCCGTTCCTGTGCCGATTTCCAGAACCTTGCCAGGAGCATTGAAAACCTCCCGCAGGCGCTCCAGAATCGGATCCTTGTTGTTTTCGCAGGCCTGAGAGAAGGGCAGGTTGGTATTCATCAGCGCGTACCTCCATGGCCGTAGACATTATCATATAACAGTGTTCCCTTCGTCAGGCAGTATAATGGCGCTCCCGAAACCCTTGCAGAGAACCTCTATGCCTATCGAAAAGAATCAAGTGGTCCTGTTCCATTACAGCGTCAGGGATGAGCAGGGCGAGATTGTTGAGAGCTCACACGGCGGTGAGCCGAATGCCTATCTGCACGGCCATGGCGGTATTATCCGCGGTCTGGAAGAAGCCCTTGAGGGTCGCGACGAAGGGGACAGCTTCAGCGTGACGGTAACGCCCGACAAGGCATACGGCCCGCGGCAGGAGGGTGCAGTTCAGCGGGTGCCGATCAAGCATCTTATTGGTGCGAAACGCTGGAAAGCCGGCATGGTGGCCCAGGTGCAAACCGATCAGGGGCGCCGCCACGTCGTTGTTGCCAAGGTCGGGCACAAGTTCGCCGACGTGGACACCAACCACCCGATGGCTGGCAAGACGCTGACGTTCGATATCGAAGTCATCCAGGTCCGTCCTGCCGAGGCGGGTGAGATTGCCCA
>CAYMQO010000322.1:0-3089 GCA_964392405.1 uncultured Marinobacter sp. | reverse complement strand
AGCAGACCCTGGGCGTCCTGCTGGATGGTGATCGCGCCGTTTGCGGCCAGTTCCGTGAAGCGGACCGTGACTTCCTGTTCCCCGGGCGGGATGAGCCGGTGGCCTCGGTGGCGCTGGTACCCCTGCGTACCGACCGCCTGCTCGGTGTGTTTGCGGTGGGCAGTTGTCAGCCGGGTTATTTTGACCAGAGCATGGGATCGCTGTTCCTGTCCTATATCAGCGACACCCTGAGCCGGCTGTTGCCTCCCATGCTGCAACGCCACCGCCAGGTGGAGCCCCTGCTGGACGCGGTCGCCGAATCCCGCTGATGGGCAGCGGTTGGCAGTCATTGCGGAGACTCGGCTGATGGCTGGCGCGGACTCCCGGTTATCGGCGACTCTGCCTGATACCCTGACCCAGCCGGTCGGGGGCTTCGTTCAGTACCTTGCGGCCGAACGGCGCCAATCACCCCATACCTGCAACGCCTACCAACGGGACCTGACCCGTCTGGCCCAATGGCTGACATCGCAGTCACCACCGCTAACCGCATGGGAGCACCTGACCGAAGCGGAAGTGCGGCGCTATGCGGCGACGCTGAACCGGGAGGGGCTGGCGGGCCGCAGTATTGCCCGGGCCCTGTCTGCCATCCGGCGATTCTATGAGTACCTGATCCGCGAGCACCGGCTGCGCCACAATCCGGCGCTGGATGTCAAAGCTCCCCGCAGTGGTCGCCGCTTACCGGTGGCTGCCGACGCCGATCAACTCACTCACCTGCTGGACATGCCCCCTGAGGAGCCCCTTGAGGTGCGGGATCTGGCCATGTTTGAACTGTTTTATTCGTCCGGGCTGCGATTGTCGGAATTGACCGGGCTGGACCTCAGGGATCTTGATCTCAAGGCCGGGGATGTCCGGGTGTTGGGCAAGGGCAGTCGGGAACGGCTGCTGCCCATCGGCCGGAAAGCACGTCAGGCCCTCGATCAGTGGCTGAAGCTGCGCCCGACCCTCGCAGGGGAGGGCGAGCCTGCTGTGTTTGTCAGTCAACGGGGCACCCGGCTCAGCTCCCGCAGCGTACAGTTGCGGCTCGCCCGCTGGGGGCAGAGGTGCGGTGCCGACCAGCATCTGCACCCCCACCTGCTGCGCCATTCCTTCGCCAGCCACCTGCTGGAGTCCAGCGGTGACCTGCGGGCTGTGCAGGAGTTACTGGGCCACGCGGATATCGCCACGACTCAGGTCTATACCCACCTGGATTTTCAACACCTCGCCCAGGTGTATGATCGCGCTCATCCCCGTGCCCGCCGTCGCCCGGCTAACGGTCGTGGCCATGGGGACGATTTTGGCGACGGGTAACCGCCGCCGTGGAGCCTGCGCTTTTATGATATTGCGTCGTCTGATCTTCCTTCTGTCTGTGCTGCTATTCAGCCTGCCGGTCGCAGCCGAGCCTGGCTCGCTGGTGCCCTGGCCGGTGCTGGGTGCTGATCAGCTGGCCCTGATGGAGGAGCTTGAAACACTGGAAGTCGGGGTGCGAACCGGGCAGGCACCCCTGGCGTTTACTACCGCTGAGGGCTGGCTGGCGGGTACCTACGTGGATTACCTGGCGCTGATCGCGGCACGGCTGCGGGTTGAACTGGAGGCGGCGCCGCTCCCTGCGGGCAACGAGCAGTCGCCGCAGGCTGGTCCACAGCCGCTTGTCCGGATCAGTGCGGTAGGTGTCGGCACCCCCGCGCCGGGCGGCTGGCTCCGTACCCGTCCGATTATGGAAGTGCCTTATGGTATTTTCGCCGACCCGGGGGACGCCGGTATTCGCCGCCTGTCGGATCTGGAGCAGCGACGGGTCGCCCTGGTAGGTAAGGACCCCAACCAGTTCGCCTTGCTGGATGCCGTCAATCGTTTCACACCGGTACCCGTGAGCTCGGCCAGCGATGCCGTATCTCTGGTGCTGTCGGGGCAGGCCGATGCCTTTGTTGGCCCGGTTCCGGTGGTGGTAGACCACCTGCAGGCCGCACTGATCAATGGGGTGGCCCTGGTGGCCCTGCTCCGGGAGCAGCCGGTGGAGGTGGTACTGGAGGTTCGTGAAGAGCAGGCGCAACTGGTACCGATACTCAACAAGACCATCGAGTCTATTTCGTTCAGTGATCATCGCCGTATTCGTCAGTCCTGGCTGCCGGATGTCGTGGTCGAGACCGGGGGCGCCGACGGGCTGGCCCCCAGCATGATCGAGCGGGAGTGGCTGCGGCGGAACGCCCCTTTGCGTATTGCCTACCGGGAGAACTGGCCACCTTTCGAATTCACCGAAAACCGGAGCTCGCGGGGACTGGTGCCCGATCTGGTGCAACGGCTGGGGGATAACCTGGATGTCCGTCTTGAACGGCGTACAGTATCCGACTGGGCTGAAGCCGAGCGTATGTTGCGCAATGGTGAGATTGATATTCTGCCGGCGCTGCCCCGCACGCCCCGTCGGGAAGAGGACTTTCTGTATACCCGCACTTACCTGACATTGCCGGTTGTGGTGGTCATCCGCGAAGACGGCCGTTTTATCGGCGATCTTCGGGAGCTGCGCGATGAACGCGTAGGCGTGGTTGCCCAGCATGCCGCCCATGATTTTCTGCTGATCAACCACCCGGACCTGAATATCTACCCAGTGCAGACGGTGCAGGAGGGGCTGCTGACGCTCTCCAACGGCGATCTGGATGTAATGGTGACGCACATTCCCGGCGTCAGTTACACCGTGGCAGAGTTGGGTCTCTCCAACCTGCGCATTACCAGCATTACTCCCTATGAGTACGAATTCCGCATGGCGGTGAACCGCGACCGGGGCGAGCTACTGCGGATTCTTAACAAGGGATTGAGCAATATCGGTCTGGCGGAAAAGGACGAGATCTACAACCGCTGGGTTTATCTGGACCTCGCCCAGACAGACGACTATACCGCCATCAAACGGGTCGTACTGATTGCCGTGCTGGTGGTGCTGATCTTCCTGTACTGGAACCGCAAGCTGTCCCGGGAAGTGGACGAGAGGATCCGCTCGGAACACGCCCTGCGGCGCAGCGAGGATGAGCTGCGGGCTGCCAAGCTGGAAGCGGAGCGTCTGGCCCGGGAGGCCGAGGGTGCAA
>CAYMQO010000321.1:0-3115 GCA_964392405.1 uncultured Marinobacter sp. | reverse complement strand
GTGTCTGCGGTTATGAAGACCATTGAAGAATTCCCGTACACGATTCGTTCAGTCTCGGAAATTACTGAGTCCAACGGTTCCAGCTCCATGGCTTCAGTCTGTGGTTCTTCCCTGGCCCTGATGGACGCGGGTGTACCGATCAAGGCACCGGTGGCTGGTATTGCCATGGGTCTGGTGAAAGAAGGCGAGCAGTTCGCCGTCCTGACCGATATCCTGGGTGACGAAGACCACCTGGGTGACATGGACTTCAAAGTAGCCGGTACCGCCGAGGGCATCACTGCCCTGCAGATGGATATCAAGATCAACGGCATCACCGACGAAATCATGGAGCTGGCCCTGGAGCAGGCCCATGAAGCCCGCCTGCATATCCTGGGCGAAATGGCGAAGGTGATTTCCCAGCCCCGCACGGAGCTGTCGGACCGTGCACCGAGCATCACTACCATCAAGATCCATCCGGACAAGATTCGTGACGTAATCGGCAAGGGCGGTTCAACCATCCGTTCCATCTGTGACGACACCGGTGCGTCCATCGACCTGGACGACGACGGCAACGTCAAGATCTACGCCGATAACCAGGCTGCAGCCCAGGCAGCGGTCAACCGGGTTAAAGAGATCACCGCCGAGATCGAAGTGGGCGCTATCTACAAGGGCAAGGTCGAGCGCATCATGGAATTCGGTGCTTTCGTCAACATCCTGCCTGGCAAGGATGGCCTGGTGCACATCTCCCAGATCTCCGAGCGTCGCATCGAGAACGTCACCGACGAACTCAGCGAAGGCCAGGAAGTTGTGGTCAAGGTGCTGGATGTGGACAACCGCGGCCGCGTGAAGCTGTCGATGAAGGAAGTCAAAGAGGGCGAACAGCCGACTGACTTCAGCTAAGCCAGATAGCGAGCGGACCTGTTCCGCGTCGCTAACCTGATGGAAACAGAAAAGCCACTCCGGGACACCGGAGTGGCTTTTTTACAATGGGTTAATAGCTGCCCGGTATGTGATGCGGATCACGGTTGGGGTCTGTCGGTTATCATACGCTGAATTTTGACTGTAGGCTTACGCTGTTAACGTCTGTGCTCTTTGCAATCGAATAAGGATATTTGAAATGGCATCAGTGGCAAAAGTTTCAGATCTGCCCTATCACCTGCCGACCGATACGATTGGTCAGGCAAAAGCTCTGGCCTCCATACTTGAAGTATCTCCTGAAGACGCGGTCCGCAGTGGACAGGATGGTGTCCAGGCCATGACTGCGACTATCCTGTACAGGCATATGGACAGGCATGAAAGGCTTAAAGCAATGCAGCTTATTCAGTCATTGCCTGATAAAAGTTTTTCCTCAAAACTCGTTTTAATGGCCGTTGAGACGACGCTGGTTAATCCTCAGTGGGGGCTTTGGTCATTAACCAATGAAGAGTTGGCAGCAGACATTCGTTTCCATGCGGCCGTTGATCGGGTAGCCTCGGTGAGTGGTCTTGCACTTTCCTTAGGGTCGGGGAAGACTGTCAAGGATATCATCAAGGATCTTGCTCAAGAACGGCGACTTAATCATCGTGGCGTTGCTTTGCTGGTTATAGGTGTTGCCTTTGCGGCGAATAAGGGATCACTTGAGGCCGGCACAGCAGAGCAAAGGCGTAGATCTCAGGTGAAGGGCTCCCCTTACTTCGAATGAGGCGAATCAACGTATTTGCGGTCTTAAAGTACGTGGCTGTTTTTGCCTTCGTAATATGGATTTGGGAAAGCAGAAGCCAGGATGAGGAGGCATTTGTGTTCTGGTGTCTTTGGGGGTTCGCTGTGCTATATGGAGGGTATTCTTTCGTCAGGTCCGGCTGTCGGGAATACGAACGTAATGGCGAGTGACTCTTCCATGCAATGGTCTTCCCTTTGCTCTCTGGTATTAAGCGGCCTGGTTTCTGTGCCTGCGTTAGCGGATATGGCTCCTCTGAACTGTTCAAATATTGCCAGAGTCGTTCCCGACGCAGAGATCAGTTACTCTGAATCTGAATCCTATCTTAAGTACGATATATCCTACGAAAGGGACGGGGCGTACTGGTTAGGGGCAGTATTTGAATTTCATCCACCTTTTTCTGACAACTACCTCCTGAAGGGCGTGGATGCCTCGTCTGCGTCTAGTTTGACAGAACACATCGCCGAAAATTATAAAACGCTGCTTGTTGAATCCGGTGCGCATGCATCAATTGGTGAGACTGTAGAGGTGCAGGGCTCTGGCCCAGATATTTCCGCTTTCACACCCATAGATAAAAATTCGATTGGGATCTACAGCTTCTATGCCAGGACTTCTGGTTCAAGTATTCAGGTTTTTCGATTGTCTGGCGTAAAGGATGAGCAGGCTCCACCTTTCTCGAATGCGCAGGTATCTGACGAGATGCTAAACCTGATAGCCGGTTGCAAGCATGCGACCCACTAAAATTGCGCCACTGCTCGTTTACTATTCATTGCTGGCGCTGATAGGCGCCGCATGGTTATTCCTGGGAGCGGAGTTCAACAGGATTCTGTTCTATTCCCTTTTTGTCGTTGGTTTTTCCTTTCTGGCTTATTGTGGATTTCTCGACGAGAAAAGGGGCAGTGTTAGCAGGAAAGGCTGACACTGCCCTCATTAATCCCGGGGACTAACTTGCTCAGCCATTACCCCTGCGCATTTGCTCGTACTCATCCTCAAAGAAGAACTTCTCTTCCCCGAGCGCCGGTTCCAGTTCGTGCAACCAGGTGGCTGTCTCGCTGTATTTGGCAAAGAACGGACGCTGTACCCAGTCCGGGTTGCGGCCCTGCAGGAAGCGCAGAACAAACACCTTCTCGCCATGGATCTCGGTGACGCCCTGGATTTCCACCTTGCCGGGGCCAGCGCTCATGGATGGACCACGGGCGGTGCGGGCGAGGCCGGACACCTGCTTGATGGCTTCCCGGTAGATATCGTAAGCCGTGGCCAGGGGCACTTCGAAGTAGTTCTTGGCACCGGTGTCCCGTTCTACAAACATGTAATAGGGGATGATGCCCAGCTTCACTTCCGTCTTCCACAGCTTCGCCCAGTCGTCAGCGTTGTCGTTGACGTGCTTGATCAGTGGGCCCTGGGCGCGGATTTCCGCGCCGGTAGCGCGAATCCGGCGAA
>CAYMQO010000320.1:0-3123 GCA_964392405.1 uncultured Marinobacter sp. | reverse complement strand
GCCATTGATCACGTTGTCAAAAAACGATTCAGTAGCCAATCGTCGTCTGGCGTTTTCTCGCCTGCGTGACGATGCAGCTGTTGCCAAGCTGTTTGATGAACTGGGCCCGCGTTACAACGAGCGTCCCGGTGGCTACCTCCGTATCCTGAAGTGCGGTTTCCGTGCCGGCGACAATGCCCCCATGGCATTTGTTGAGCTGGTCGGCCGTCCGCTGGATGTGGAAGCTGAAGAGATGGACGACGACGAATAAGTTCGTCGCGGTTCAGAAGCCGGGCACCGAAAGGTCCCCGGCTTTTTTATTGCCGGCTTCCGAGGCTGGCCCCGCTAGCGGCCGAGTCCTGCATAAAGTCCAGCAGGGCCTGTTGGTATTCTGGCAGCATGAAGGTGCCCCCGTGGGGCATATCGGTACGCAGGAAGCGTTTGGGCTCGTCAGCGGCCTCGTAGAGCCTGACGCCGTGGTGGAAGGGGATGATCCCGTCGCGAACACTATGGATAACCATCAGTGGCACCGGGCTGATCCGGTGGATCTGATCGACTCCTTCGTATTGATCGGTGATCGTCCAGCTCAGGGGTGCCTGGAACGCCCAGGTGAGCCAGAATCCGGCCAGTTTCTCCCGGGCAATGGCCCGGAACCCGGCGAAGGTGCTGTCGGCGATGACGGCAGTCAGTTCAGGTTCTTCATTTCGGGGTATCCATTCGCTGGCCAGGGTGATTGCCAGCGCGCCGCCAAGACTCTGCCCAAGCAGGTACAAGGGGCGCTCTCCAGCATCAGGCCGGGTGCCAAACCACCGCAGTCCGGACTCAACGTCGTGTAACGCGCCCTCCAGGGTGATCTCGCCGGTGGACTTGCCGTAGCCCCGGTAGTCTGGCATGAAGACGTTATAGCCCGCTTCCGGCAGCCAGGCGACATTCAGAATGTGACTGCTGATATTCTGCGCATTGCCATGCAGGAAGTAGACGTCTCCCTTTGCGGTACCCTGTGCCGGCAGCCACCAGCCGTGCAGCGTTTGCCCGTCGGGTGTGAGCAGCCAGATATCTTCGTATTCCAGCTCCAGCCGGTCAGGTGTGAGATACACATGATCGTCGGGGTAAAAGAACAGGCTGCTGCAGCCTGACAGCGTGACCAGCAGCGCCGCGAGAGCAGTGCCTAGAAGAAGCCGTGAATCCCGAGTTGCCATAAAGTCTCGTACCTGTCGTGATGGTGAGTTCGGCTGACGGTGGCCTTGAGGCTGTAATCCCGGTCAATATGAAAAGCGCCTTGCAGGTAAAGCTCGTCGTCCCGGTGGTGATCACCGGCGATCCAGGCCTTGCTGCGCAGCCCGGTCATCAGGCTGAAAGCGTCGCTCTGATGGAGCAGGGCCAGATCTGCTCCTGGCGCGACCTCGTAGCCTTTGGGCAGGTGCTTGCTAAGTTCCAGGTCGGCAGTGAGCATTGCCAGGGCCTGGGTTCTGCCAGAAAGACGCCAGCTTCCGCCGGCACCGCCGTCCAGATAGGGGGTGAATACCCGGTTGCCGTTCTCCAGTTCCGTTCGACGTCCGCCGAAGCCTACCTGCCAGGACAGGGGGCTGAAGAACCGGTCCCGTGGTGTCAGCGACCGGATTTCCACGCCGACCAGATTTTCCACCTGAAGTTCTGAGTTGTCATGGTAGACCCGGGCATCCAGACGCATGAACTGCAGTTGAGCGCCGGGACGATAACCGGCGGGCGGGTCCAGCAGGTCGTGGTAAGCGGCTCGTACTGACAGCCCGGTGTAGTGTTCAGAACCGGTATAGCCTGTGTTCAGCCCGATCCGCAGGGTGCCGTGCCCCTGATCGTCGCGAACGGCGGGAACAGGCGGCGGGGCGATTCCTGGCTGGTCCTGTAATTGGCTGCGGGCAATAAGAAGCTCATGGGAGAGCGGTGCGGCGAACTCCCGCGGCCAGCCTTCTGCCTGGGCCTGATGGCGCACGTAGTCGTAGGTGGCGTCCATAACCCGCGACCGTGCTGCCGGACTCAAGGCCTGCATGGCTTCATCCTGTACGTTGATTTCGCCATTGGCAATGGCCGCCGCCAGATGACGCTCGTTGTCCTCAAGTTCGGCGAGCGAGTGTGAGACCTGGGTGGCGGCTGAAGGGCGGTAATGGATATCACTCACCAGGTCGTGAGCCACTACCCAGCGTACGGTATCGGACGGGATGGCGTGAGTCGTCACTTCGTCCAGCAATCGGGTTCCCGGACGGGCCACATCGATCAGGGCGAGCAATCGATAGGCACAGTTTTCGTCAAAAAAATAGTAATCGAAGTTACGGTCCTGGATCTCCCAGGTATGGGCCAGGAGTTGCTCCACTTCGGTGGGAGTCAGGTCCAACTGGTATTCCCACAGGTCCCGGTTTTCAATATCCGAATAAACCTTGATCATCTCATAGTACGGCTGCACGGCCGTGATACCGGGGTAGCCCCCGAAAATGCCCCGGTAGGCGAACAGGAGTTCGCTGTCGTGCTCCGCCGCATCGGCGGCGTAGGAAATGGTATTGGCGAGCAGAAGGTTGGTTTCGCCGTCTTCCAGCGGCGGGTCCAGGCGCAGAAAAGTGTGGCCGAACATGGACGAGGGACTGTTGAGATAGGACGCCGCGAATACCAGCGTAACGGCCTCGGTGTTCAGTTCGGCTTTCCATCGCTCGAATTCGCTGCAGTGCACATCAGGTGCGGGCAGCGTTAACTGGGACCGGATCCAGGCATCCCGTGCCGGGAATTCGCAACGGGCATGATTGTTATCATCCCCGTCCGCCGGTCGGGTAATGGCATCGATGGTGGCCCTGAGTTCGGCTTCGGGGCTGCTTTTGCCATGCGGGCTTAAAAAAAAGCTGTCGTCATCAGCCTGGCTGGTGAAACCCGGGCCAAACCGGTCCGGGTGATAGTGGCCCAGTGTCAGCCAGGCTTCCGAATGTGCCAGGCGGGCAACAGGGTCAGGCTGTCCGGCCTGTGCGAGGGTTGCAAGTGACAGGCTGGCGATGAAAACCGGCAGAGTACGGGTCAGCATGAAGCAGTGGATCTTCCGAATAACAGGCTTAAACACCCGTGGCAGGGCGGGGCGGAAAAGCAGCCCGCCGGTGTGACGGGCTACCGCTCGTGACGTATCAGGCC
>CAYMQO010000319.1:0-3127 GCA_964392405.1 uncultured Marinobacter sp. | reverse complement strand
GTATTCAATCCCGACCTGGAAAGCGAAGGCTGGCAGTCTACCCATACCGTTATTTTTATTCTGCACCCGAACATTCCGTTTCTGATCGATTCCGTGCGCATGGCGATCAATCGCGAGGGCATCGGGACTCATACTATCCACCATTCCATCGCCGCTGTAGACCGGGATGATGCGGGTAACCTGCAGTCCTTCACAGCGCCGGACGGGCAGAGTGACTATCCCCTTGAGGCCCTGATCGTACTGGAGATCGACCGCCACAACGACCGGCATGAGCTGGAACAGCTGGAGAGCCTGTTGCAGGACGTGCTGCATGAGGTTCATATCGTGGTATCCGATTACCAGGCCATGAAGCAGAAAGCCGTGGAAATCGCCGGTGAACTGGACAGCTCGCCGGCCAATATTACGCCCGACGAAGTGGCCGAAGCCCGGGCCTTTGTGGACTGGCTGATCAACGACCATTTTACGTTTCTCGGCTACGACGAATATGACTTCGTCAGCGATAAAAAGGGAACCAACGTCTGCCGGGTTGAGAACTCCGAGCTGGGTATCCTGCGGGTCAATAACGAACGCAGCGCCCAAGTGGCCATGCGGGAATTGCCCAGACGTACCCGTAGCCAGATGACCCGGAATGATGAACTGTTTATTTTCGCCAAGTCGGCCCAGCGCTCCCGGGTTCACCGTCCGGCTTATCCTGACTATATCGCCGTGAAGAAATTCGACAGTAACGGTGAGGTGGTGGGGGAGCGGCGCTTCCTCGGCCTGTATACCTCCCGTACCTACAGCGGCCTGCCGGAAGATATTCCGATGGTGCGACGCAAGGTGCAGGCGGTGGCGGAGCGTTCGGGCTTTATGAAAGACGATTACGCCGGCAAGGAACTGGCCCAGATTCTTGCAGTGTATCCCCGGGACGAACTGTTCCAGATCAGCGTCGATGAGCTGTATAAAACCGCGCTGGACATTCTCTATATCCAGGAGCGGCGGCAGATCCGCGTGTTTATGCGCGAGGATGTCTATGGTCAGTTCGTCACCTGCCTGGCGTTTGTGCCCCGGGATATCTATAACACTGAACTGCGGTTGCGGATCGAAGAGGTTCTGTGTGAGTACCTGGACGCGGAAGATATCAGTTTTATCACCCAGTTCTCGGAGTCCGTGCTGGCTCGGGTGCAGTTCACTATACGGGTGCCACCGGTAGGCAACCGCCGCCTGCCGATCGCGGAGATTCAGGAGCGGGTGATCGAACTGGCCCAGTCCTGGCGGGACGGCCTGGCAGAGGCGCTGCAGGAAACCTGGGGCGAAGAGCGCGGCAACGAGCTGATGCATCGCTACGCATCGGCATTTCCGGCCAGCTACCAGCATTCTTTCTCGCCCCGTCGCGCCGCCATTGACCTGGAGCACATCTGTGCCGTTTGCGACGGCCAGCCCCTGTCCATAAGCCTGTACCGGCCGTTGGGCGAAGACAGCAGCATGGTGCATTTCAAGCTGTTCAATCCGGCGGATGAGCTGCCGCTGTCCGACATCATGCCCATCTTCGAGAACCTCGGGTTTCGGGTCATCGGGGAACATCCTTTTAAAATCGTAGACCAGGATGGGCGTGTCTCCTGGATTCATGACTTCACGTTGCAGGCCCGGTCCGAACAGGATGTGGACTTGCACCGGCTGCGGCCCATCCTGGAAGAGCTGTTCCGGCGGGTCTGGCTCGGGGAGGCCGAGAACGACAGCTTCAACCGGCTGCTGTTATCGTCCTACCTGGACTGGCGCCAGATTGCGATCCTGCGGGCCTATGCCCGTTATATGCAGCAGATCCGTTTCAGCAATAGTCAGAGCTTCATCGCCAGCAGTCTGGTGAACCACGTGCAGTTGACCGACCTGATACTGCAAATGTTCGATAACCGCTTCAATCCGGAGCGGCAGCAGAGCCAGGTCAAAAGCGAGGCAGTGCAACAGAAGCTGGAGCTGGAGTTCAACGCCGGTCTGGAAGAGGTGGAAAACCTGTCAGAAGACCGGGTGCTGAAGCTGTATCTTGAGCTGATCCGGGCCTCCCTGAGAACCAACTTCTACCAGCCCGACAGCCAGGGACAGCCCAAGCCCTATATCAGTATCAAACTGGCCCCCGGCAGTATTCCGGAAATGCCGCTGCCGTTGCCCATGTTCGAGATTTTCGTCTATTCAGCCCGGGTTGAAGGGGTGCATCTGCGAGGTGGCAAAGTGGCCCGGGGCGGGCTGCGCTGGTCGGACCGTTTCGAGGACTATCGCACCGAAATCCTCGGCCTGGTGAAGGCCCAGCAGGTCAAGAACGCGGTGATTGTACCTGTCGGTGCCAAGGGCGGGTTTGTGGCAAAACAGCTGCCGGATCCCTCCGACCGTGAGGCCTTCCAGGCGGAAGGGGTGGAAGCCTACAAAACCTTTATCCGTGGCCTGCTGGACATCACCGACAACCTGGTGGAAAGCGGCATACAGCCGCCACCGGATGTGGTTCGTCACGACGGCGATGACCATTATCTGGTCGTCGCGGCCGACAAGGGCACCGCAACTTTCTCGGACATCGCCAATGGCCTGGCGGCGGAGTACGGCTTCTGGATGGGCGACGCGTTCGCCTCCGGCGGCAGCAATGGCTATGACCACAAGAAGATGGGGATTACCGCCCGGGGAGCCTGGGTCTCCGTTGAGCGCCATTTCCGTGAACTGGGCATTAACCCGGCCGAGGATACCTTTACGGTAATCGGCATCGGCGATATGGCCGGTGATGTGTTTGGCAATGGCCTGCTCCGCTCGGACAAAGCGAAGCTGGTGGCAGCCTTCAACCACATGCATATCTTCGTTGACCCGGACCCCGATCCGGCGCGCAGCTATGGGGAGCGCAAGCGCCTGTTTGAGCTGCCGCGGTCGGCCTGGTCCGACTACGACGAGTCGCTGATTTCCGAAGGGGGCGGTGTATTCAGCCGCAACGCCAAGTCCATTCCGGTCAGTCCGCAGATGAAGGCGCTGCTGGATATCAGTTCAGACCACATCCCGCCCAATATGCTGATCAGCCATATTCTCAGGGCCCGGGCCGATCTGTTATGGGTCGGAGGCATCGGTACCTACATCAAGTCCGCACAGGAGTCCCACGCTGATGTGGGTGACAAGT
>CAYMQO010000318.1:0-3128 GCA_964392405.1 uncultured Marinobacter sp. | reverse complement strand
ACGGTGGTGGTTCTGTCAGAAAAACTGCCGGCTGATGCTGACCGTTTCAGGCGCCTGGCCCTGGTCGCCCATAATGACCCGCAGATCCTCAATACCGCCCGGTCTCAATTCCGCCAGCTGAGAGCCATGGGCATCGAACCTCGCGTCCATGATCAGCGGAGAAAGCGGCGGTAGAGGCCGGAAGAAATACCTGACGGTCGATAATCCTACCTGGTTGACCTGGTAACCAACCGGCTGGACAGCACAGCCGAGTAGCCGATCAGGAAGTATCCCAGCAACTCCAGCCCCTCCTGCAGCGCGCTTTTGAAGTTAGCGCTGTATCCGGCGCCAAGCAGCCGCTCCCACAGCAGATTACCACTGCCAAAAATGCGGCTGAAAACCAGCAGAACCGCAAGCCCTACAATCATGAAAAAATACGGTTTAGTGCCCACATAGGCGGCCATCGGCTGCAGTACCCGTCCCTTAAAAGGAACACTTGCCAGAAAAATTGATACCACAGCCACAAGGGTTCCCGGCCAGACCCAGAAGCCGTGGACAATGCCATCCAGAAGAAAGTCCATCTCCCGAATCAGGATACAGGTAAAGAATCCCGCTACCAGCACCCAGAAACCCCGGGCTGCCGGCTCCCGGTATGCCTTGTACCAGAATATTGAAGCGGTCATGAAAACCAGTAACTCTTGCGTGATCTCAGTTGCGGAAACCTCCCCAACGGTGTTGCCAAGCACCGCAATATCAAAATACACCATAGCCGGAACGACAATTGCCATGGCAACCAGAACAAAAAATTCCCCCACTCCCCGCAGTACGGTTACCCAGTCAGCATGTCCTTCCACTGAACCGCTCGCTGCATCTGACACTGAGTAATGGGCGCGTGAATCCGCATATTTTTGATACATAAAGCTTCCCAATCTCGATACCTGTAATAAAAGTGTCACAATTCTGGCAGATCTGTGACGCTCGCTTCATCGTGGAAAATACTGTAGAAAGCTCAGAAAATCTGACTAACTTACTGTTTTATAAGGACCTTAATCGTCGATTAAGTTTTCTCGCGCCGGAACCTGACCGGCGCCTCTCGAGATAGCAAATTACCACTCGATTGCGACGGGGACCGCTCTGGCATTCGCTGCCCCCCTCGGGACAATGTATAATCGGGCCCTTAAATTTCCCTGCGAACCAACCAGAACGGTCATCAACAGAACCCATGGAAAAAACCTACCAGCCAGAAAACATCGAGCGCCAGTGGTACGACAACTGGGAAGCCAAAGGCTACTTCCGCCCCAATGGCGATGGACAGGCCTACAGCATTGCCATTCCGCCACCCAACGTCACCGGTAGTCTGCACATGGGTCATGCGTTCCAGCACACCATCATGGACACCCTCACCCGCTACAAGCGCATGCAGGGCCGGAACGCATTGTGGACCGTGGGCACCGACCATGCCGGCATTGCTACCCAGATGGTGGTCGAACGCAAACTGGCCAACGAAGAAGGCAAGACCCGCCACGACCTGGGCCGGGATGAGTTCATCAAGCGCATCTGGGCGTGGAAAGAAGAGTCCGGCGGCACCATTACCGGCCAGATGCGCCGGCTGGGCAACTCTGTGGATTGGGATCACGAACGCTTCACTATGGACGACGGCTTCTACAAGGCCGTACAGGAAGTGTTTATCCGCCTTTACGATGATGGACTGATCTATCGCGGCAAGCGGCTGGTTAACTGGGATCCAAAACTGCACACCGCCATTTCAGACCTGGAAGTGGAGAACAAGGAAGAAAAGGGCTATTTCTGGCACTTGCGCTATCCCCTGGCCGATGGCGAAACCACCAGTGATGGCAAGGACTATCTGGTGGTTGCGACGACCCGGCCGGAAACCATGCTCGGGGATACGGCGGTCGCCGTCCATCCAGACGACGAGCGCTATCAGCATCTGGTGGGCAAGTACGTCATGCTGCCCCTGGTGAACCGGCGTATACCCATTGTGGCCGACCACCACGCCGACCCCGAGAAAGGCTCCGGCTGCGTAAAAATCACCCCGGCCCACGACTTTAACGACTACGCCGTTGGCAAGCGCAACAACCTGCCCATGATTAACATCATGACGGAGGACGCGAACATTCGCGCCGTGGCGGAAGTATTCAACGCCGACGGTACCGAGAACGGCGAACTCGACGGCACCATGCCAGCCGCCTACGCCGGCAAGACCCGGGAAGAGGCCCGCAAACAGATTGTTGCCGACATGGAAGCGGCCGGCCTGTTGCACCGGGTGGAAGACCACGTCCTTAGCGTACCCCGGGGTGATCGTTCGGGCCTGATCATCGAGCCCATGCTCACGGATCAGTGGTTTGTGGACGCCAAGACCCTGGCCAAACCCGCCATCGAAGCGGTGGAAGATGGTCGCATCCAGTTTGTACCCAAGCAGTACGAGAACATGTACTTCTCGTGGATGCGGGACATTCAGGAGTGGTGCATTTCGCGGCAACTCTGGTGGGGACATCGCATTCCGGCCTGGTATGACGCCAATGGCAACATCTATGTAGGCCGGGACGAGGCTGAAGTACGGCAGAAACACAAACTGTCCGCCGAACTGGAATTGCGCCAGGACGAAGACGTGCTGGACACCTGGTTCAGCTCCGCCCTTTGGACGTTCGGTACCCTGGGCTGGCCGGAGATCACGGAACGGCTGAAGAACTTCCACCCCACGGATGTTCTGGTCACCGGGTTCGATATCATCTTTTTCTGGGTTGCCCGCATGATCATGATGACCATGCACTTCATGAAAAACGAGGACGGCACCCCCCAGGTTCCCTTCAGGACCGTTTACGTCACCGGCCTGATCCGGGACGAGCATGGCGACAAGATGTCCAAGTCCAAGGGTAACGTGATCGACCCCCTGGACATGATCGACGGTATTGGCCTGGAGCCACTGCTGGAAAAGCGCACCGGCAACATGATGCAGCCGAGGCTGGCGGAAAAGATAGCCAGCCGCACCCGCAAGGAGTTCCCGGAAGGCATCGCTGCCCACGGCACCGACGCGCTTCGTTTTACGCTGGCAGCCATGGCTACCACCGGCCGCGACATCAACTGGGACATGAAGCGCCTGGAAGGCTACCGCAACTTCTGCAACAAGC
>CAYMQO010000317.1:0-3132 GCA_964392405.1 uncultured Marinobacter sp. | reverse complement strand
AGCACACCCCAATGATTCGCCAGTATCTCAGGATTAAAGGCGAGCACCCGGATGAAATGCTGTTCTACCGCATGGGGGACTTTTATGAGCTGTTCTACGAGGACGCAAAGAAAGCGGCCGAGCTGATCGACATCACCCTGACGGCCCGGGGGCAATCCGGTGGCACCCCCATTCCCATGGCCGGCGTACCCTACCACGCGGCCGAAAATTATATTGCGCGACTGGTTCGTGCCGGCCAGTCCATCGCCATCTGCGAGCAGGTAGGCGACCCAGCCACCGCGAAAGGCCCGGTAGAGCGCAAGGTGGTGCGCATTATCACCCCCGGCACTCTCAGTGATGAGGCCTTTCTGGAAGACCGACGCGACAACCTGTTGCTGGCGATTCACCATCATCGGGACGGCTTTGGCTTGGCAACCCTGGATATCTCCAGCGGACGCTTTGCGGTCTGCGAAATCAGTGGTACCGATGCCCTGCGGGAAGAAATAGAGCGCCTCCGGCCCGCCGAAGTGCTGATCAGTGAGGACTTCCCCTATGAAGAACTCCTCGACGGGAGGAGCGGACTGCGGCGTCAGGGCCCCTGGCTGTTTGAGATGGACAGTGCCCATCGGCTGCTGACCCAGCAGTTACAGGTTCGGGATCTCACCGGCTTCGGCTGCGAAGACCTGACCCTTGCGGTGTGCGCCGCCGGCTGCCTGCTCCAGTATGCCCGGGAGACCCAGCGCACCGCGCTTCCCCACATCCGCAAACTGACCCGGGAACGGCGGGAAGATGCGGTGGTGCTGGACGCCACCAGTCGCCGCAACCTGGAGATCGACACCAACCTGCTGGGCGGCCACCAGCATACCCTGGCCTGGGTGATGGACCGGACCGCAACCGCCATGGGCGCACGACAGCTTCGTCGCTGGCTGAACCGTCCCCTGAGAGATACCGGACTGGTACGCCAGCGCCAGCAGGCGGTAGCCGCATTGCTCGACGGTTTCCATTACGAGCCGATGCACGATCTGCTCAAAAGGGTCGGAGACATTGAGCGCATCCTGGCCCGCGTCGCGCTACGGTCCGCCCGCCCCCGTGACCTGGCGCGGCTGCGGGATGCGTTTGCGGTTCTGCCTGACTTGCAGCAGGCCCTGGCGCCAGTGGCCTCACCTCACCTGGCAGCATTGGCAACGGCAATCAGCGAGTACCCGGAGCTGAGCGACCTGCTGGAGCGCGCGGTGATCGATAACCCGCCCGTGGTCATCCGCGATGGCGGCGTTATCCGGGACGGTTTCGACGCCGAACTGGACGAGTTACGTAATATCAGCGAAAACGCCGGCCAATACCTGCTGGACGTGGAGACCCGGGAGCGGGAGCGTACGGGCATCAGCACCCTCAAGGTCGGCTACAACCGGGTGCACGGGTATTACATCGAAATCAGCCGCGCCCAATCGGGTCAGGCACCGGTGGACTACATTCGCCGCCAGACCCTGAAGAACGCGGAACGATTTATCACACCGGAGCTCAAGGAGTTCGAAGACAAGGCCCTGAGCGCGAAAAGCCGCGCCCTCGCCCGGGAAAAAGGCCTTTACGACGACCTGCTTGAGCAATTAGCCGATCAGCTGCCGCAACTGCAGGACAGCGCCCAGGCTCTGGCGGAACTGGATGTGCTGACCAACTTTGCCGAGCGCGCTACCAGCCTGCGACTGACGGCGCCGGAGTTCCGGGATGAACCTGGCCTCGATATTGACGGTGGCCGCCATCCGGTTGTGGAGCAGCTTCTGGATGAACCCTTTGTCCCCAACAATCTGCTGATGGACGAACAACGCCGGATGCTGGTGATTACCGGACCCAACATGGGCGGTAAATCAACCTATATGCGGCAAACCGCGCTGATTACCCTGCTGGCATACTGCGGCAGCTTCGTACCGGCAGACCGTGCAGTACTTGGCCCCGTGGACCGGATCTTCACCCGCATGGGCTCGTCGGACGATATCGCCGGCGGGCGCTCAACCTTTATGGTGGAAATGACAGAAACCGCTAACATCCTGCACAACGCCACCGCACACAGCCTGGTGCTGATGGATGAGGTTGGCCGCGGCACCAGTACTTTTGATGGCCTTTCACTGGCGTGGGCGACCGCCGAGCATCTGGCCCGGGATATTGGTTGCTATACCCTGTTCGCGACCCACTATTTTGAACTGACCCAGCTGGCCGACCAGCTGGATCACGCCGTCAATGTCCACCTTACGGCCACCGAACACGAAGACAGCATCGTGTTCCTGCATACGGTGCACGACGGCCCGGCGAGTCAGAGTTACGGCTTGCAGGTGGCCCGACTGGCTGGCGTTCCCCACGGTGTGATCCAGAATGCCCGGCAGCAGCTGCAGCGGCTTGAAGCGGAAAGTACCGGCCCGGTCGATCTCACCTCACCACCGGGTACTGCCCAGTCGCCTACGCCAACGGCGTCGGGCGCATTGCAGGGTGATATGTTTGCCAGCCTTGAGCCGTCCGCCGTAGAGCGGGCCCTGGATGCCCTGGATCCGGATGAGCTGACCCCGCGGCAGGCACTTGAGCAGCTCTATGAGCTGCGCCGTATCCTCAGGAGTTAAACGTTTGGCATAAGGTAATGCCGCCGTAGCGCTTGCGAGTCGCGTAGCCGCTCCCTACAATATTGTCCGCCGATTATTAACGATCAGAAATGGATGGCCATTTCAGTACGGCGGTTGCTGCCGTCTGACACGACAAAACCAACAGACCATCCCTGATGAGACAGACCACCAGACCAGGAATCCAGCTATGACCTTTGTGGTTACCGACAACTGCATCAAGTGCAAATATACGGACTGCGTTGAAGTATGTCCGGTAGACTGCTTTTACGAAGGCCCGAACTTTCTGGTGATCGACCCTGACGAGTGTATCGACTGTGCGCTCTGCGAACCGGAATGCCCGGCTGAGGCGATTTTCTCGGAAGATGAGCTGCCTGCGGGTCAGGAGCCGTTTATTGAAATAAACGCTGAGCTCTCCGGCAAATGGCCAAACATCACCGAGAAAAAAGACCCGCTTCCGGACGCGGAAGAATGGGATGGCAAGCCGGACAAGCTGCAATATCTGGAGCGCTGAGCCGCGGGTTCACACCAGAACCTTCCATAAAAAAAA
>CAYMQO010000316.1:0-3143 GCA_964392405.1 uncultured Marinobacter sp. | reverse complement strand
TCCTTGCCGATGCGTACGTGCCGGGCCTTCATGCCCTGCTGGTATTTGCCGGAGACGATACGCAGAAACGCCACCCGGTCGCGATGGAGCGGGTCCATGTTCGCCTGTATCTTGAAAACGAAGCCTGAAAAGCGGTCTTCCGCCGGCTCAACCGTCCGCACATCGGTCTCACGGGGCAGAGGCGATGGCGCCCACTCCACCAGACCATCGAGCATGTGATCCACACCAAAGTTACCGAGGGCCGTACCGAAAAAGACGGGGGTCAGTTCGCCGGCCAGAAAGAGCTCCCGGTCAAACTCATGGGAGGCCCCTTTTACCAGCTCAATCTCGTCCCGCAGGTCGGAAGCGTAGCTGCCAAGAACCTCATCCAGCTCGGGGTTATCCAGCCCCGGGATCACCCGCTTCTCCTGGATGGTATGGCCCTGCCCGGTCTGGTACAGCACCACTTCATCCCGCAGCAGGTGATACACGCCCTTGAAGCCCTTGCCCATACCGATGGGCCAGGTAATGGGGGCGCAGGCGATCTTCAGGATGTCCTCCACCTCGTCCATGAGTTCAACCGGATCACGGGTATCCCGGTCCAGCTTGTTCATGAACGTCAGAATCGGCGTGTCCCGCAGACGTGTGACTTCCATCAGTTTGATGGTCCGCTCCTCGACACCTTTACCGGCATCGATAACCATCAGGCAGGAGTCGACCGCGGTCAGGGTCCGATAGGTATCCTCGGAGAAGTCCTCGTGACCGGGAGTATCCAGCAGGTTGACCAGGCGGCCACCGTAGGGAAACTGCATCACCGAAGTGGTCACGGAGATGCCGCGCTCTTTTTCCATCTCCATCCAGTCCGACTTGGCGTGCTGGCCTGACTTCTTGCCTTTTACCGTTCCGGCTTTCTGCAGGGCCTGACCGAACAGCAATACCTTCTCAGTAATCGTGGTCTTACCGGCGTCCGGGTGGGAGATGATGGCAAAGGTACGCCTGTTGGCTACCTGGCTGGCAATTTTACTGTCGGACATAGCCTCTCGCCTGCATTGATCTGATGAGCCGGACGTAATTGCGGGCTGGACCCGCCAGAGCCGGTAATGAAAAGCGCCGCATTTTCGCTGATCGCGGGGCAGTATACAAACGCTTCAGTGAACGGGAACTGCCGGCCCGGCCAGCGCCAGGGCCATGACCACCGCATCCTCCGGTTTGCCCCCGTCCGGGTAATACCCGGGCCGTCGGCCCACGAGAACGAAACCTTCGCTCTGATATAGCTGGCGAGCGGCCTGATTACTGTCCCGCACCTCCAGCACCAGCCTCTGCAGGCCCCGCTGTCCCGCAACCTCCACCAGGGCGCGCAACATTTCCCGTGCGTGGCCCTTGCCGCGGCTGGCCGGCCGGACGCAGAGGTTTAACAGGTGCGCCTCGTCAAACAATATGGCCAGTACAGCATACCCCTCCAGCCGGCCGTCGCTTTCAACGCCCAGCATCAGGTAACCGGCACGGAACGTGTCCTCAAAGATGCCCTGAGACCAGGGATAGGAATAACTCTGCTGCTCTATATCCAGAATGGCCGGCAGATCCTCCGATGTTAACCAGCGCAGACCGACCGGCAACCCGCTTATGACACCCATGGCCATCACCATCAGCCGGGCAAGTCGTTTAGCGCCCGCCAGAGCTTTCGCTTGCTGTCCGGTTCTGATGATAAGGCAGCCAGGCTACGGGGAAAGGAAACCGTGGGTTTACCCATTGGACTCAGCAGCACCTGCCAGAGCGCACGCTTCTGCGAGTCGGTCGCGTCAGGCTCAACCCCCAGCCATAGCTGACTTGGCGCCTTCATCTCCTGGACCATGGCCTCGAGCACCGCTGCAGCCCCTGCCGCGTCATTACCTGGCACCGCCGGGTTACGGAACACGGGCCAGCGCAACGCCTCGGATCGGGCCGCTGCATCGCCGAGCGCCTTGAGGATATTGCTGGCCAACCGGTCCTCAAGCGCCGCGGCGGCTTCGTCGGGGCTGGCGCTGATCAGCAGCCAGCGCTGCCCCTGCCAGAAACGAAGATGCAGCGCCACATGTTGTCCTGCCAACCCGCCCACGTCAGCAGGCACAGACGCTTGCGAGGGGGCTTGCTCCTTGCCGGCTGCCAACTCAGGCTCGCCCCGGACGGTGCCCGGAGCAGGATCGGCAACCGCCGGATCATGGGGCGGCGCTTTACTTTTGAGCCCGGACTTGTGCGCAGACTCGCCCCCCAGCAAGCCCTGCAATCGCGCCAGACCCTGGCGGGAAGTCTGTGCGGTTACCGTCGGTGCCTGCTGACGTTTGGCGGCGAACGGCGCTACCGGGGCGATGGGCTCAGGCGCACTGCCGGCATCGTCTTCAATAAATTCAAACGCAGGACTGGGCGCTGCGCCGGGAAGCGGTTCCCGCGCATACCACATACGAACGCCGGCAACGCCCAGCGCGAACTGTCGAAGGGCCTCATTCATACCCTGCCTGCTTCTCTGGCCAAAAAAGACAGTATACCAGCGCTGCGGCCCGCTCCGTTACCCGTGCAGACCGCCGCACAAATACTTCAAGATAAAACATTACGGAAAACTTATTCTGTATCGCGTTCGGCCTGGATCACAAACCAGCCACCTCGGAAACTGACAAAAATCAGCTTCACTATCAAAGCAGTGCCGAGATCCAGAGAAAAAATCGCCATGAAAAACTGTCATCCGCCTCCGCCAACGTGATACATAATTCCAGACTCGATAGATTGACAGGTATCAATTTAACCCTATACTGAGACTGAATCAGATGAACAAAAAAACAAACCATCGGAGCCAGTCATGTCGCAGGACAGTATTCTTCTTGATATCGAACAAGGGGTCGCCACCGTTACGCTGAATCGCCCCCAGAGCCTGAACAGCTTTAACACCGACATGCACGAGGCTTTGCGCACAGCCCTTGAAACCGTGCGGCAGGATAAAGCCATTCGGGTTCTGGTCCTGACAGGGGCGGGACGGGGCTTCTGTGCCGGGCAGGACCTGGGTGACCGGGATGTTGCGCCAGGGGATGCGGCTCCGGACCTCGGGCACTCTATCGAAACCTGGTACAACCCACTGATACGGACCTTGCGGGATCTGCCCATACCGGTGATTTGCGCCGTGAATGGCGTTGCTG
>CAYMQO010000315.1:0-3144 GCA_964392405.1 uncultured Marinobacter sp. | reverse complement strand
GACCACCGGGCGGTGCCAGCAGGCGCAATAGAGTCGGTGGCGGCTCTGTTCAGCAGCCGGGCCCCGGAAGGAGCAGAGTTTGATAACGCACTGATGGACGCAGGCTTTGAGCCGATGGCACTACCTCGCCATCCGAGGGTGCAGGTGCTCTGGTCCCAGGCCGGCCCGGCATCAGAGCCGCAGCCGGTTGGTGTACTGATTGATGCGCCGGAGCCCCTGTACCGAGAACGTCCGCTACCGGAGGAAATTACCACCGATGACGATGTCCCGGTGAAACGGCTGGTGATGACTTTGCAGCCGTGGCTTGAGCTTGGGGAGAAGTCCGGCGGCAATCTGGTTAGTCAGGTGGTTTACGCACCGGGAGGGCAGCGGGCGCTGGTTGCCCTGTCACCGGACTCACGGGGAGAACTGCTGCAAGTGGTGCTGACTCGGAAGGCGTTCACAGCGCCGTATCTCGACGGTGCGAGTGCCACTGACCAGAGCTACACCATCGCCGCCCTGACCCTCACGAAAGCCCCCTGGGAAGAAGACTAACGGAGGAGCAAGAACGCTATGGTGGCCAGAATCTTTGATCCGGGCGTGTTTCGCGGCCAGGGTGCGCTGATTGATTTCGCCGCATTGTCACGTCCACACCAGAATGGGCGCAACCCTGGCACAGTCGACCCCGCATACCTCAAAGGCCAGCGGGCAGCCATCTTTCTGCGCTGGCAACTGAACCCCCGGGTTGGCATGCCGTCTGAGCCGTTCAAGGTCTGGCGGCGCCCGGCCGCACAGATGCTGAAGGAGCAATCCATACCCTATCAGATGATCGGCCTGCCTCCTGTCGGTCATGTGATCGTATTTGATCAGCCGGTGGTCTCGTTCTCCCTGACTCTGGGGGCAGGCAGCACGCCTCAGCAGGTTCAGGTCCTTCCGATGGCGGATGGTGTAGGCCTGGAAAACATGCTCGGCATAATGTCAGTACACCTTCCCGCCAACAGCAGTCAATCGGTTACCTTCCAGGCAGCCTACATCACCGCGATTCTGCTGACCGGCTTTTATGCCATCAATGACCTTGTGGCTGTTCCTGCTGCGGCTATGGCCAAACTGGACGGGTGGGAGTTGGTGGAAACGGTCGGACTACCGGTCAGTGGTTCCGCCTGGACAGACCTGGATGGCCAAAGTCACGGCAAGGCACAAGGACTGGTATCTTCACTGCAGACCCCGGAAGCGGCAGCGGCTGACCGGTACCGCCGGGGCATCAATCCGTTCGGCTGGTACCCGACTCTGCCCAGTGGTCGCCCGGCCCCCAACTGGGAACTGCCGGGCGCTGAAGAGCTGATCGAGGAGGCCGGTGTCGACCTGTTGCCGATCCTGCGCCAGGCCATGGCAAAGGCGCCGAGGGAGCAGGCCAGCTACAAACAGGGTTATATCATTAATCCGCCCCAAAACGCCTCCGGGCAGACCATGAGCGGTAACACGGGTAAAGCCGAGCTGGCACCGCTGACACTGTTACAACTGGCAGCGTCCACAGACCCCCTGCTGGCAGTGGTATTGGGTTTTGGTACCGGCTACCTCTATGAACCCATCCATTATATGGCCGCTAGTGCGACTCATCTGTCCCCCGTAAGTTATCGAAGTGACTGGGATTTCATGGTGACAGGGCTCTGGGCCCGGGGACTGGACGGCAAAAGCACTCCGCTGGAATATGCCGCGTTGATCCCGCGACCCGAGCGGGCATTGCCACCACCGGCTCCCGCGGATCTGCGCCTGACTGAGCTGGGCATACACCAGCCTGCGGCAGTGGATCAGCCCTGGAGCGCCGCTGTGCGTCTGTCCTGGGAGCGACTCACGATCGACAACCTCAGTCGTGCGGCAAGTTTTGCAGTGGCACGGTCTGATCTTGCGAAAACCGGTTCGGCTGACGCGCTGATGGAACGCAGAGTGGTCGCTTCAGGGCACATGCCCATCGGCAATATGCGAAGCCAGAATGACCCGGAGGCAGTAAGGCAGAGTGCAACGGATAGTGGCTTCCCCATTCCCAACGATCCGGGTTCTGTAAGTGCACAGTACGGTGTGGCGACTCAGTCCATTTTTGGAATCTGGAGCCCCTGGGTCGTGAACAATTACCGTGGACACCAGCCACCACCCGACCCGGTGCAGATCGCGGACCTTACGCTGGTACCGGTGGATCCTGGCCCACCGGCAACAGTTTGCCCTGGCACTTTGACCGTCGAGTTTGTGCTGGACTGGCGGGCACGGCGGGTCCGGAGCGTGCAGTTCCGCGGTCGCCTGTTCCCGGCCGCAACCCGTCACGATGATCCACCGGCGGGCTTCCCTGCCCAGGTTCAGACGGCCCTATCTGGTACGCTTGCACCGGTAGTGGTGAACTTCAGTGGTGATGTGCCCGCGGTGAGCACCGGCAGCATTATCTGTCTCGATCCTCAGGGTAAGGAGCAGGTGGCTCCGGGCCCCGCCGCCCAGGGCACCAGGCGCCGCTACCGTATCACCGTGCCCGGTTTTCAGCTTGATTATGCTGCCACGCCACACATTGGCCTGGCACTGCAGGCCCGGCTGACGGAGCAACTCGCCCCTTCCCGTTCGGGGCCGTGGTCACCCGCTACACGGGTGGCTTATGCGTCTGATCCCAGGGCGCGGCCCACAGCTGTTACACCGCTGGTGCCATTAGCCAGCCTGCCGGATGCCCGGGGCGAATGCCATGCACGGTTGTCCTGGAATGCCCAGCCAGCCGCCGCAGGTTACGTAGTCTACACCTCCAACGAGCAGACACTCTACGATCGTACGGGGCAAGCTGTTCCACCACCCGGCAGAACCCTGACCCAACGACTGGTGGCTCTAAAGGCAGCTTTTAACGCCAAACCGGACCGCAATGTCTTTACCCGCATTCACGAAGGCTTGCTGACGGTCACCAGTCTCGATGTGACCCTGCCCCGGGGCTCCCAGGCCATCCACTGCTGGCTTGTACTTCCGGTCAGCGCCGGCGGCGTGGAAGCACCCTGGCCCTCAGGTCCAAACGCCGCCGACGCCCTGATTGTCTACGCAGCGCCCAAAGTGGCAGAGCCGGCTCCCCCGACTATGGAGGTGATTCGGGTTAGGGACGGGGACGGCTTCGCCGCCAGGGTGACGGTGACCACACGCAGCAAG
>CAYMQO010000314.1:0-3149 GCA_964392405.1 uncultured Marinobacter sp. | reverse complement strand
TTCTGAGGTCCGCCATGACACGGATAGCAGTGACCGGCGCCGCAGGGCGCATGGGTAAGGTGTTGATCGAAGCGATTGACGAGGCGGACGATCTCACGCTCGGAGCCGCTGTTGTTCACCCCGAGAGCTCCCTGGTGGGCGTCGACGCGGGTGAAATGGCAGGGATCGGCAAGAACGGCGTTGCTCTGGCTGGCCAGGTCGAAGATGTGAAAGATGCGTTTGACGTCTTGATCGACTTCACCTTTCCGGACCTGACCCTGGAGAATCTGGTGTTCTGCAGCCGCCACGGCAAGGCCATTATTATCGGAACGACCGGCATGACCGAGTCCGAGAAAGAGCAGGTCAGGATAGCCGCCGAAAAGATCCCGGTCGTGTTTGCACCCAATATGAGTGTGGGCGTCAACGTGATGCTCGATCTGCTACACAAGGCGGCGTCTGTGCTGGGTGACGATTACGATGTAGAAATCATCGAAGCCCATCATCGGCACAAGAAAGACGCACCTTCGGGCACCGCCCTCAGACTGGGGGAAGTGGTCGCCGATGCGCTGGGACGTGACCTCAAGGAGTGCGCGGTCTATGGCCGGGAAGGCTTCACCGGCGAACGCTCGCAGAAGGAAATCGGCTTCGAGACTATCCGCGCCGGCGATGTGGTCGGTGATCATACCGTGCTGTTCGCCACCATGGGCGAGCGCATCGAGATTACTCACAAGGCCAGCAGCCGAATGACCTTCGCCAAAGGCGCCATCCGCGCTGCCCGCTGGCTGAAGGGTAAGCCGGCGGGGCTTTATGATATGGAAGATGTGCTGGGGCTGAAGGCTGTTCGTTAGATTTTGCCGCGGAATCCCTGGCCTGCCGCGCTCTTCCGAAGAGCAGATGTTCAGAACATCGTTTTCATCATAGCGTCACAGGCCGGGCAAAGGTCATTTCCATGGACACGGAGAGCGGGATTTTTTACAATAGGGCGATTTAACTGCACCAAGCGTAGCCAATGACAAAGCCCGCCCGGGGTCTGGATTATTCCTGACGGCGGAACATTAAAGCGGGACGGGGCAAAACCCCCTCTCGCTTTTTTGCGACCTGAATTTGCGCTTGCGTTCCTGTTCGCCCAAACGAACCCGATTGAGGATACAAGCCTTGAGTATACCTGCCATCCTTGCACTCGCAGACGGAAGCCTGTTTCATGGCGTCGCCATTGGCGCTGAAGGAGAGACCAGCGGCGAAGTCGTTTTCAACACCGCCATGACCGGCTACCAGGAAATCCTCACCGATCCTTCCTACGCCCGACAGATTGTTACCCTTACCTATCCTCATATTGGCAACACCGGTATTAATGACGAAGACTCCGAGTCCGACGGCATCCAGGCGGCCGGGCTGATTATTCGTGACCTGCCGCTGCTGGCCAGTAACTGGCGCAGCCAGAAGACGTTGACTGAATACCTGAAAGAATCCGGCAAGATCGGCATCGCTGAGATCGATACCCGTCGGCTGACCCGCATCCTGCGGGAGAAGGGCGCAGTGGGCGGCGCCATTGTGGCGGGCAAGAACGCCACCAGTGATCGCGCGCTGGAGCTGGCACAGGCATTCCCCGGCCTCAAGGGCATGGACCTGGCAAAAGAAGTCAGCCGCAAGGACATCGGCACCTGGGATGAAACCGAGTGGGTGCTGGGTGAGGGCTACGGCAAGCGGACAGAGAACCGCTTCAAGGTGGTGGCCTGGGACTACGGCGTCAAACGTAACATTTTGCGCATTCTGGCAGGCAGAGGCTGTGACCTGACGGTTGTGCCCGCTCAAACGCCAGCGTCAGAAGTGCTGGCCATGAATCCCGACGGAGTGTTCCTGTCTAACGGCCCGGGTGACCCCGAGCCCTGCGACTATGCGATCCAGGCAATTCGTGAGGTTCTGGACGCCGACATCCCGGTGTTTGGAATCTGTCTGGGCCATCAGTTGCTGGCGCTGGCCAGCGGCGCCACAACCATGAAGATGCCTGGCGGCCACCATGGGGCCAACCATCCGGTCCAGAACCTGAAAGATGGCACCGTCATGATCACCAGCCAGAACCACGGGTTTGCGGTGGACGAAAGCACGCTGCCAGACAACCTGGAGGCGACTCACAAGTCGCTGTTTGATGGCACGCTGCAGGGTATCCGGCGCACTGACAAGCCGGCGTTTGGTTTCCAGGGGCATCCGGAAGCCGGCCCGGGTCCCCACGACGTGGCGCCGCTGTTCGACGACTTTATCCGGTTGATGGAAGCGCGAACCGCATAAGCGAATACCCGACACAGCGTTGCCGAAAGGCCCGACATTCCGAATTTTTGCTGACAGGTTGAAGAAATGCCAAAGCGGACCGACATCAAGAGCATCCTGATTCTGGGCGCTGGCCCTATCGTCATTGGCCAGGCGTGTGAGTTTGACTATTCCGGAGCCCAGGCCTGTAAGGCCCTGCGGGAAGAGGGCTACCGGGTGATCCTGGTGAACTCGAACCCCGCCACCATCATGACCGACCCGGCCATGGCGGACGCCACCTACATTGAGCCGATTACCTGGAAGACCGTAGAAAAGATTATTGAAAAGGAGCAGCCAGACGCGCTGTTGCCCACCATGGGTGGCCAGACGGCGCTGAACTGTGCGCTGGACCTGGAAAAGCACGGGGTTCTGGCAAAGTATGGCGTTGAGATGATCGGCGCCAATGCCGATACCATCGACAAGGCTGAGGACCGGAGCCGGTTCGACAAGGCCATGCGCAAGATCGGTCTGGAGTGCCCCAAGGCCTCCATTGCCCATTCCATGGAAGAAGCCTGGCAGGTTGCAGAAGAAATCGGCTTTCCCTGTATCATCCGGCCGTCTTTCACCATGGGTGGTTCCGGCGGCGGTATCGCCTACAACCGGGAAGAGTTTGAAGAGATTTGCACTCGGGGGCTGGATCTGTCGCCAACCAAAGAGTTGCTGATCGACGAGTCCCTGATCGGGTGGAAAGAGTACGAGATGGAAGTCGTTCGTGACCGGAACGACAACTGCATCATTGTCTGCTCCATCGAAAACTTCGATGCCATGGGCGTGCATACCGGCGACTCTATTACTGTCGCCCCCGCCCAGACTCTCACCGACAAGGAATACCAGATCATGCGGAACGCCTCTTTGGCGGTTCTGCG
>CAYMQO010000313.1:0-3151 GCA_964392405.1 uncultured Marinobacter sp. | reverse complement strand
GAAATGGCCGGGCTCGGGCGCCAGGCCCGTTTTGTTGGCAAGGCGCTGGGCCGATTGCCGGCGGGCCATTCTGTGCCCTGGTTCCGGGTGCTTCGCAATACCGGGCATATTGCCTTTCCACCCGGCTCGGATCATTTTGAGCGTCAGAAATCCCTGCTTGAAAAGGACGGCGTAGAGGTAATTTCCGGCCGGGTCGCTATGTCCCGGTTTCGCTGGCTTCCGTGACCGGCGCCCTGGCATCCAGGCGATGCCCGTTTTTCAGCATATAAAGGGATAGCAGTATCGCCGGAATGCCCATGACACCTGCCAACAGGAAGAACGTGGGGTAACCGAAACCAGCCACCACGATGCCCGAGAACCCGCCCAGGAATTTGCCCGGAAGGGTCATCAGGGAACTGAACAGCGCGTATTGTGTAGCGGTAAACGACGCACTGGTCATACTCGAAAGCCAGGCAATCAACGCCACGTTGGCAATACCACCACTGAGGTTATCGGCACTGACGACCACGGCCAGGGTAATGAGATTGGGGGGCAACATCGCCAGCCAGACAAACAGCAGATTGGTGGCGGCCGTCATCACTGCCCCCAGCACCAGAATCCGGCGCACACCAAAATGGACCACCAGCACACCGCCCACCAGGGACCCGGCGATGGTCATGAAAAATCCAAATACCTTGGTGACATCCGCCACCTCGGTTTTGGTGAACTCCATAAAGTTCAGATAGAACGGGTTCGCCATTACCCCCATGGCAATATCCGATACCCGGTATACCGCCACCGTCAGCAGTATCAGCAGCGCCAGCTCACGATAGCGCCTGAAGAAGTCCACAAACGGCCCGGCTACCGCGGCAGAAAACCAGCCGGCCAGCCGTGCCAGCCCCAGTGGCAGATGAGCCCGCTGCGCGGCCTCTTCCTGCACACGCCGGGCGATATCGGCGGCCGCCGCAAAATGGTTAACTGCCGGCTCGCGCACCACCAGCACCGTTACCATCCCGATGCCCACCAACAACATCATCACCTGATAGGACACTTCCCAGGACCAGAACTCCGCCAGGTACAGCGCCCCTGCCCCAGCTACCAGCAAAGCCACCCGATAGCCGAAGATGTACGAGGATGCCAGCGCCGCCTGCAGGCGCACCGGTGCAATCTCGATGCGATAGGCGTCAATGGCGATGTCCTGGGTGGCGGACGAGAACGCTACCAGCAGCCCGAACAGGGCCATTTTTTCCGGCGACACGACCGGGTCTGTGATTGCCATCAGCGCGAGGCCAGCCGCGATTCCCACCTGGGCCAGTAACATCCAGCTGCGGCGCTTGCCGAGCAACCGGTCCAGTATGGGCAGCCGCAGCCGGTCCACCACCGGCGCCCACAACACCTTGATGGAATAGGTCACACCCAGCCAGCTGAAAAAGCCGATCGTGGCGGTTTCCACCCCCACATCGGCCAGGCGGGCGTTTAATGTTGAGAACACCAGAAGGTTGGGCAGGCCGGCGGAAAAGCCCAGGAACAGGAGGGCAATCACCTGCCAGCGGCTGAAGGTGTAGAGGGTTTCCTTCAGCCAGACGGAGTTCAGTTGGGGAAAGATAACCGGGCTCCGGTCAGTCGCGGAAGTTGTTGTACTGCAAAGGCAACTCGAGGTCGGACTCTTTCAGCATGGCGATGACGGTCTGCAGATCGTCCCGCTTTTTGCCGGTTACCCGAACCTTGTCACCCTGGATGCTTGCCTGGACCTTCAGCTTGGCATCCTTGATCATCTTGACGATCTTTTTCCCCTGGTCGGTTTCAATGCCCTGGCGGAGTTTCAGGTGTTGTTTGACCAGTTTTCCGGACTTGCTCTCGCCGTCTTCATCGATCGCGCGGGTGTCGATATTGCGCTTGGCGAAAGCCATACGCAGCATGTCCATCAACTGCTCCAGCTGGAATTCCTGCTCGGCGCTGATGGTGATGGTCTGGTCATCCAGCTCTATGTCCGCCTCCACATTCTTGAAATCCCAACGGTTGCCCAGCTCCCGCTTCGCCTGGTCGACGGCGTTGGTGACTTCGTGCATATCAATTTCTGAGACGATATCAAAGGAAGGCATGATGGTTTCTCCGGCATGAAAATCACCCTGTAAACAGGGCTTTTTGAATGGCCGATAGCATAGCGGCAAACGCCGGCTACATCGACCCCGGGCCGGCGGATTACTGAAGCGTAAAGTCTACGGACACGACAGCGGACACATGCGGTAACACTCGAAAACACAAGCCCAACAGACGCCCGGCGTCCGGGAACTTATGCTGTACTCATGGATCAGAGGAGTTGAGCAGTATCTTCTGGCAGTATCCATACCCAACGGTGGAGGAGCCGTGCAGTAACTCCGCCGGCATTTTGGGGACTTCGTTGTGTTGTTTCAGGCAGTTTCGAACTTTCCTTGTTTGTAGTTTTCAGGCTGGCTCCGAATGGAGCTGGCCTTTTTTTGTTGGCGTCGGCGCTACGAAAGAAAAACATTGGCCACGGACCCACTGAAAAAAAACCTTTATTTAAAGTCTTTTCTTCCGTGGATTCCGTGGCCAGACAACTTTTCTTTAAAAGACCATACAGAGCCGCGCCTGAAACCGGCCGTTAGAGCTTACGCCCCTTCCCGGCCGCAATCCGCAGCCGCAGAGCGTTCAGCTTGATAAAGCCTTCGGCGTCCTTCTGGTCGTAGGCACCTTCGTCTTCCTCAAAGGTGGCGATTTTCTCGTCGAACAAGGAGTCCTCTGACTTCCGGCCGACGACATCCACATTACCTTTGTACAGCTTGAGGCGAACCGTGCCGTTCACGTAATGCTGGGTCTGGTCGATCAGTGCCTGCAGGGCTTCCCGCTCCGGGGACCACCAGTAGCCGTTGTAGATGACCTCCGCGTAGCGGGGCATGAGGCTGTCCTTCAGGTGGGCCACTTCCCGGTCCAGGGTGATGGACTCGATGGCCCGGTGCGCCCGCAGCATGATGGTACCGCCCGGGGTTTCGTAACAGCCACGGGACTTCATGCCCACGTACCGGTTCTCAACGATATCAATGCGGCCAATGCCATTGTCACCGCCCACCTTGTTCAGGTGCTCCAGCACTTCGTGGGGACGCATGGACTGGCCATCGATGGCAACAATGTCGCCTTTCTCGTAGTTCAGTTC
>CAYMQO010000312.1:0-3154 GCA_964392405.1 uncultured Marinobacter sp. | reverse complement strand
CATCCCGGAAACACTGCAGGTCATACTCATCGCCTGTTTCCTCCATCTTCAGGCAATGTGGACAGCCACGGGGTGCAGAGGTTCCCTTTTGGCTGAACCACCTCAGCCTTATTGTGTAAACTTTATACGGTGATTTCCAGCCACACCGATAAGCGTTGTGACCCGGTCGCGCCGGCAAGTGGAACCTGGCCCACACGGACCGATGGCTTTGTCCTGGATCATTCCGGCACAAATCCGTCGTATTTACGGACCGGGCCTGTCCGACCATACTGTCGTGTACGTCATGATAGCCAACCCGCAGGATCCATGGATATGAACGCACAGGCTCCCGAACCCGATGACGAAGACTGGTTAAAATACCGGCTCAGCCTCAGGCTGGGTGCGACCCATGCGCGGCAGCGCCTCAGTATCGAACAGGAATCCGAACAGAAGGTAACGGGGCGGGACCGACGCTCATTCCACCTGGAAAACCTGTACAGCGCTCCGACATTTATCAGCACCTGCCTGCGGCTGTCCGGCCTGCTCAGGCGCGGGCAGAACAACAGCCGGCGCCTGCGCACGGTTGAGCACCGCTTCCCTGTCCGTTCGCTGCCGACGGCGTTTGAGGGCTTTCGCATTCTGCATCTCACCGATCTGCACGTGGATATGGACCCGGCCAACCTGGAGGCCGTGATCCGGCAGATCGAACCGCTGGAGTACGACCTGTGCGTACTGACCGGTGATTACCGGAAACTGACCTGGGGACCCATTGATGCGGCACTGGAAGGCATGGCACAGCTGCGTGCCGCAATCCGCGGGGAGGCGCTGACGGTACTGGGCAACCACGACAGCATCCGCATGGTGCCAGCCCTGGAAGACATGGGTTACCGGCTGCTGTTAAACGAACACCACAGGTTTATCCGGGATGGGCAAGCGCTGTATATCGCGGGGGTTGATGATGCTCATTTCTACAAGGTGCATAATCTGCAGCGGGCCGGTGATGATATCCCTGAGGAAGGGGTCTCCATTCTGCTGAGTCACACCCCCGAAATCTGGCGGGAAGCCGCCCACGCCGGCTACGACGTATTTCTGTGCGGGCACACCCACGGCGGTCAGATCTGCCTGCCCGGCGGTGTACCCATCACGCTGGATGCGGACTGCCCCCGCTCACTGGGCCGGGGCTACTGGCAGCACAATGGAATGCAGGGTTACACCTCACCCGGCGCAGGAACCTCTGTGGTGAATGTCCGGCTGAACTGTCCTCCTGAAGTAACCATTCATACCCTGACCGCCGGCCCGTAGAGTTCTCAGACAAGCCTGCCCGGTCAGTGGGGCTGTTTACGAATGCCCAGCCGGAACAGCAGCGGCGAAAACAGCATATTACCCGCCACGAACAACAGCACGACGCCCATCGCCTGCCAGAATGGAAACGCCAGCAGCCACCAGGCCCAGGCAACGGGCAGCAGGGCTTCCGGTATCTGGTCCAGCCCCGAAGCCCGGGCGCTCGACTGCAGCCCCATCCTTCGCTTGATAAAGCTGCTGAGCAGATCTCCCGCCAGCGCCAGGGCCGCAAACACAACACCAAACGTCACACTGAACCCCAGCAACGGCGCAACCAGCGCACAGGCCAGGGTTCCGGCGACAAGCCCCCGCCAGGTCTTGCTTTTCCCCAGCAGGGGCCGACCATCCCAGAAGCGCAAGCCACCATCAACCGGGGCAGAAAACCGATGGTGTAACAGCCGGGCCGCCACGACCGGTGCGCCGTTGGCGAGAATCAGCAGCAACAGCAGCCAGACTGTTATCATAGAGGGTCGCTTCTCCGTCGATCAGTGTCCAATGCCGCCGCGGGTGAGTGTCACCGGGTTCAGCAGCTGCTCAAGCCGCTCCCGGCTCAGACCGCTTTTCTCCTCCGCCACATCAATAATCGAACGCCCGCTGGCATAGGCTTCCTTGGCGATTTCTGCAGCCTTCGCGTAGCCGATTTCCGGATTCAGCGCGGTGACCAGCACGGGATTGCGGCCGACGGCCTCGTTCAGGGTCGTCTCATTCACGGTGAAGGTGGCGATGGTGTTATCTCCCATCAACTTCGCGCTGTTTGCCAGCAGTTTCGCCATTTCCAGCAGATTTGCACCGACCAGCGGCAGCATCACGTTGAGCTGGAAGTTGCCCGACTGGCCAGCAATCGCATTGGCGGCGTCCAGTCCCATTACCTGAGCTGCCGCCATGGCCACGGCTTCCGGAATGACCGGGTTGACCTTGCCCGGCATGATGGAGCTGCCAGGCTGCAGCGCCTGCAGGGAAATCTCTCCCAGGCCATGGATCGGCCCGCTATTCATCCACCGCAGGTCGTTGGCGACTTTCATCAACACACTGGCCAGGCCGCGGTACTGGGCGGACAGGTTAACGGGGACGTCCACTCCGCTGATACCAACAAACTTGTGCTCCAGCTCCCGGAAACGGTAGCCGGTCAGCCGGTGCATGACTCTGGCGAATTCTCCGGCGAAGCGGCTGTCCGCGTTGATGCCGGTGCCCACCGCCGTGCCGCCCTGGGGCGTTGCCAGCAGTTCTTCACAGCTCTGCTCCAGCCGACGGCCGACGGCGGCGAACTGCTCACGCCAGGTCCGCAGCTCCTGCCCCACCGTGACCGGCATGGCGTCCATCAGGTGAGTACGACCGGTCTTGACCTGATTCAGGAGAAGGTTTTCACGCTCGTAGATCACCCCCTGCAAATGCGTCAACGCAGGCAGCACCTGGTGCTGAAGGGCAATAACCGAGCTGACGTGGATTGCTGTAGGGATCACGTCGTTGGAGCTCTGGCTCATATTGACGTGGTCGTTGGCATCCACTTCCAGTTGTTCGGAACTGGCAAGCCGGGCCAGCACTTCATTCACGTTCATGTTGGTGCTGGTGCCGGAACCGGTCTGGTACCTGTCCACCGGGAACTGGTCTTCCAGGCCGCCCTCCAACACCCGGTCGCAGGCGGAGGTAATAGCGCCATAGCGGTCGCCGTCCAGCAGGTCAAGACGATGGTTGGCTTCAGCAGCGGCCTTCTTGACCAGCACCACCGCCCGGATAAATTCCGGCGGCATGGGCTGCCCGCTCATCGGGAAGTTATCCACGGCTCTCTGGGTCTGGGCGCCCCAAAGGGCATCCACGGGTACCCTTACTTCACCCA
>CAYMQO010000311.1:0-3169 GCA_964392405.1 uncultured Marinobacter sp. | reverse complement strand
AGCGCCTGGGTCACCTCGTCACACTGCTGTCTGGTCGCGCAAAAGATGAGGCAGGCCGCCGGTTGTCGTAAAGAAAGCAGTCCCGTGAGCGCCTCCTGCCGTTGATCACCTGGCACTTCATAGAACACTTCCTCTATCGCCGCCGTAGCGGAAGCCGGTGGGTCTTCCACGGTGACCGACACCGGATCCTGCTGGAAGCGGCCGCTCAGCCGCCTGACGTGATCCGGCCAGGTGGCAGAGAACAATAAGGTCTGCCGGCGCTCGGGGCACCGGGCGAGAATGGCGGCCATGGCATCCTCAAACCCCATATCCAGCATTCGGTCCGCCTCATCCAGCACCAGGGTACGTAACTGATCGAGAATCAGGGTGCCCTTGTCCAGATGGTCTTTTACCCGCCCGGGCGTACCTACCACAATGTGGGCGCCATGGCTCAGGGAGCCGATCTGGGGACCGATCGGCGTGCCACCGCAGAGAGTGAGCACCTTGACGTTATGGTGACTACGGGCCAGCTCACGAATGGCACGGGCTACCTGATCCGCAAGCTCCCGGGTCGGACACAGGACCATCCCCTGCACCGCGAACCGCCGAACCGTCAGTTGCTCCACCAGGCCAATTCCAAAGGCCGCGGTTTTCCCCGAGCCTGTACGGGCCATGGCGATGACATCGCGGCCGGCCAGCACCGCTGGCAGGGCCTGCTGCTGTATGGGTGTCGGTGAGGTAAACCCGAGGCTCGCAAGGTTTTGGAGCATGGCCTGGGACAGGCCTGGCATCTGAAAAGACATAATGGGAGGATCCGGAAAGGCAGGAAGTTACGGCGAACGCCAGGAGGCCGGTATAATACCGCAGTTCACCCCGGATTCAGAGGGATTAGCAGGACTTATCATGGCTTCATTACAGGAACAATTGCTCAAGGCCGGCCTGGCCGATGAGAAAAAGCTCAAGGCTCTTCAGAAAGAGAAAAAGAAGCAGCGCAAGCAGCAGCCTAAGGGTGCCGCGACAACCGACGAAGGCAAGCTGCGGGCGCAACAGGCACGGCAGGAAAAGGCCGAACGGGACCGGCGGCTGAACCAGCAACGGGACGAGGAAGCCCGCCGCCGCGCCATCGCCGCCCAGATCCGTCAACTGGTGGAAAGCAACCGGCTGGACCGCAGCCGCTGTGAGGTTGACTACCAGTTTGTGCATAAAAAGAAGATCAAGAAAATTCTGGTGGACGACCTGATGGTCGACCAGCTGGCCCGGGGACGTCTGGCCGTGGTGTGGGTGAACGATGCCTATGAGGTGGTGCCCGAGGCCGTCGCGCGGAAAATTATGGAGCGGGACGAAGCCGCCGTCGTGGTCCTCCACGACCGCAATGCCCAGACCGATCCGGATGAAGAAGATCCTTACGCGGGGTATGAGATTCCGGATGACTTGATGTGGTAAGTGTGGAAGGGCGCCGGAACAGCGCCCTTCCATAGCCTGGAGTTAACAGCTCGGCAATGCCGATCGATCCTGGCTTGGATCATCCATCGTGTGGTCACAACCATACCGGGGATCGGAAACCACTGCCGGGTCGTCAACGATGTCACCGTTAGGTTTTTCCCCGCCGTTTACCCAGGAAAGCCAGTTGATCAGTGCCGTTGTGATCTCGCTTCCGGTAAAATCGCAGTGGCTTGGAGCCCTGATAGCGCGCTGTACCAGCAGGTCATCCGCCCCGTGCTCGATCGCGCCCTGGCGATACAGTTGCTGATGCCGGAAGGGGACATAGAAATCGCCGAGGGTGTGCAGGGTCAGGACCGGTACATTGAAGTCGCCCTTCACCTGGGGCAGCCAGCGCACGCCGTCCTTTCTTATGGGGTTAACGCCCTCGTCCGCGGAAACCCGGTCTATCGATTCGTTGAAGAGTTGCTCTTCCACAGTCATCGTTTCACCGTCTGTCCAGCGATAAACCCGGTCACTGTTATCGTAGGCGTTACGGGCAAGTATGCCGTCGATATCTCCACCCCGGCCACCGGTGCCTAGCACCGCAAACTGCAGCCTCGTGTTGGGAAAACCGAAGTCGTAGAAAATCGGCCGCTCACCACCGGTCAGCTTCATGGCAATCTGCTTTGCCCGCTCACCGTTCTGGTTTGCAGGCTCCCAGGTAATTCCCGTGCTGTCGGCCTTAAACAGCGCGCCCAACATACTCGGCAGGTAAGTCTGATAATCTTCAGGAGCGATGTCGCCAATACCCGATAGTTCCTGGATTACCCGGGTGTAGTCCCCCAGCCACTGGAACTGGTTCTGCTCAGCCTGACAGAAAGGCAGCGCTCCCTGATAGTTCACCTTATAGGCTGTGCGCTCCATGTTTTCACGCTCTACGGCTGCCGCAGCAGCATGCCCGCCCAGAGAATAACCGGAGATAAGAGTCTGCACAGGTTTGGGGTACGCCAAGCCGAAATCGGCCTCAATATAATCCATCACCTCCACCGCCAGCTTGTTCGTGTCCTCGATGGCGGCGCGAACATCGTAATAGTTAGCGGAGTAAGATGAGGCCGCCCAGGCGTAGCCGGCTCCCAGTACCGTAGCCCGCCAGGCCGCATCCGGCACTGATTTCTTCAGCTCAAGGCCATCAAGATAACCGTGGGTATACATGATCAGCCCACCATTCCAGGTATCGGGCATTTCCGCTGTATAGATAGCAGGTCCTTGTACGCCCTCATAGACACCATAAAATGCTGAAGCCTCCGGAAACGCGGCTAACGTGATATCTGCTTCCGGAGTAAATGACCGCGAGTCATGCTTCCGGGTAACCTCTGGTTCGCTAGTGTCACGGTCACTCCCGCTGCTACCGCCGCCGCAGGCCGTCAACAGCATGGCGCTCAGGGTCATCGCCGTGATGGCGATACCGATTCTGTATTGTTTCAAGATGAACCTCCGAAAATCCGTTGTTTTTATTGTGTCAGAGCGCATTCCTCAGAACGGAATATCATTCTGTACAACAAGGAACTATTAGAGGTCAGGAATCATTGTTCAGCTAATACGCGACCCACCTTTTACGGGTAATTGGCGCGCATTGAGCTACAGGCAGGATGGTTCTGTTAACAGGACTGAAAAGAAGAAGCTAGAGAAGGCAAAACGCCGCAGCTGAAGGGAGGGCTCCAGACTGCGGCGCTTCTATATAAATGGCGCGGCTGGGAGGATTAGGCGG
>CAYMQO010000310.1:0-3172 GCA_964392405.1 uncultured Marinobacter sp. | reverse complement strand
ACATGGCCGAGCTCAGTGTGGAAATCGTGCTGGTGCTGGCCGGTACCATGACCCTGTGGCTGGGGTTTCTGGCGATTGCCGAACGAGCCGGCCTGGTGGATCTGCTGGCCCGTCTGCTGGATCCGCTATTCCGTCGGCTGATGCCGGAAGTGCCCAGTGGTCACCCGGCCATGGGGCATATCACCATGAATTTCGCCGCCAATGTGCTGGGCCTGGACAACGCCGCTACGCCTATCGGTATCAAGGCCATGCACTCCCTGCAGTCGCTCAACCCCAGCAAGGACACTGCCAGTAACGCCCAGATTCTCTTTCTGGTGCTCAACACCTCGTCCCTGACCCTGCTGCCAGTAACCGTTTTCATGTATCGGGCCCAACAGGGCGCAGCAGAACCCACGGCCGTGTTTCTGCCCATTTTGCTGGCCACCTCAGCCTCAACCCTTGCTGGTCTGCTGACGGTCGCAGTGGCGCAGCGAATCCGGCTCTGGCATCCGGTGGTGCTTGCTTACCTGATTGCCGGCGCGGCCGCTCTAGGTCTGCTGCTCACCACGCTGGCCGGAATGTCGGTGCAGGCGCTGGAAGCCACATCGACGCTGGTAGGTAACCTGACCCTGTTCGGCCTGGTGATCAGCTTTCTGGCGGTCGCCGCCCTGCGTCGGGTGAACGTCTACGACGCCTTTGTCGAAGGCGCACGGGAGGGTCTGCAAGTGGCCTTGAGCCTGTTGCCGTATCTGGTGGCCATGCTGGTCGCGGTTGGCGTGCTAAGGGCCAGCGGGCTGCTGGAAACCGCCCTGGACGGCGTCCGCTGGCTGGCGCAGAACCTGGGCATGGATACCCGGTTCGTGGATGCACTGCCCACCGCTGTGATCAAACCCCTGTCCGGCAGTGGCGCCCGGGCCATGATGATTGAAACCATGGACACCTTTGGCGTCGACAGCTTTCCGGCGCTGATGGCAGCAACCATGCAGGGCAGCACGGAAACCACCTTCTATGTTCTGGCGGTGTATTTTGGCGCCGTCGGCATCCGGCGTATCCGCCACGGGCTGGTCTGTGCCTTGCTGGCGGATCTGGCTGGTCTGATTACGGCCATCATTGTGTGTTACTGGTTCTTCGGTTGACTGCCAGATAGCGTAAAACGCTGATTTTTCCTGAACATTTCCTGTGTTTTTCATTGCCATACCGTCACTTGGACTACCGTCTACCCATTGCTAGGTTTAGAGGTAACGTGATCGGCATCACAAATCACGTTGCAGAGAATCGGCCACATGGCCGGACATTCCCAGGAGTTTAAGGAAGAAGGAGTTCACTATGAAACGCACACGTCTGATTCGCGCAATGGGCACTACCCTCGTCGCCGGTTCACTGGCGTTCAGCCTGACAGCACAGGCAGCACAGGGGCTCTATTCCGCAGACGAACTGATGGATGCCGATGTGTTCGACAGCAATGGTGAGGAAATCGGTGAGGTAGAAGACATCCTGCTGGGCGACGACATGTCAGTGCATTCCCTGGTCATCAAGACCGGTGACGTGCTGGGTCTGGGCGGCACTGATGTCGTTATCCAGCGTGGCACATTTACCGTCAGCATGGAGCAGGATTCCGACGCCGATGAGTTTGATGACATGGAGTATCAGGTCCATGTGGAGGCGACCCAGGACGAAATCAAAGCCATGCCCCAATATGACGAAAGCTGGTGGAACCAGACCCGGGACAGCCTGAGCCAGGCCTGGGAGAACACCAAGGAAACCAGTCGAAATGCCTGGGAAGACACCAAGCAGGCGACCTCTTCTGCCTGGCAGAACGTGACCAACTAAAGGTCTCACAATGGGGGAGCCTGGCTCCCCCTGATCCTTCCCCGCGCTCCGGCCATTCAGCCTCCCCTTTTTTATCCTGCAACCTGGCTTTTCCTGTACTGAAGAACGGCATGGCAGGCCCTTCATGCCTGGTCTAAGCTCTCCGCAATGCACGCAGCGAGGGAATTGCCATGCCTGAACCCCAGCCACCCGCTATCAGTGGTCGATACAGCTACCTGCCGGGCGTTGATCCGGCCCGGCCTGGGGCAGGAGTCGACGCAGCCCTGATGGTTGTGGTCCGGATCGATGTCGATGGCCCCCAGGCGCTGGACCATATCTCCGTTGAAGTATCCCGGCAGTTCCCGTCCGTCATGGCCCATGGTGTAGCGCGGGTTATTGCTGACCGGACAGGACCGGGGCAGCGGGTGCTGGAAGCTGACCTCAGTTATCTGGACGGTGACCCCAATCTGCTGCCGGGGCGGCGGCTGGTGATTGAAGCCACCGGACTGGACTCCGCCGGCGATTCGATGGTGACCCTGGCCTTCGGTGACCGTCCGGGGCTGGGCAGCTACCCCCTCTATTTTGAATCTCCGTATTTCGACGAAGTGGATCTGGAAGTGGACCGGGTGGAAAACGCCGGTGACCCCGTCACTGAATATCATACCCATGCCCATCCGGTGCGCCCGCCTGATCTTCCCGGGGAGCGGCTGACCCTGGCCGGGATTTACCAGAAAGCCGGCTTTGACGCTGCCATATCCCCCGAGAGCAGTGTCATTCCCATAGTCGAAGCCGGGGCAGACGAAGCCTGGTCCGACGAAGAACTGCACAATGCCATGGTGACCTACTGGTCACGGTTCGCCCATCGGCCCCAGTGGGCACTGTGGGTGCTGTACGCCAACCGGCATTATCAGGGGGAAGAGATTGGCGGCGTGATGTTTGATGACATTGGCGATCACCATCGCCAGGGAACCGCCATCTTTACCCAGAGCTTTATCCGCCAGGCGCCCCCCGGTGATCCTGACCCTGAAGCCTGGCAACAGCGGATGCAGTTCTGGACGGCGATTCATGAAACCGGCCACGCGTTCAATCTGGCTCACTCCTGGCAGAAAGGCATCGATACACCCCTGGGCGACCCCTGGGTGCCACTGGTCAACGAGCCCGAGGCCCGCAGCTTCATGAACTACCCGTTCAATGTGGCCGGTGGCGAGCAGGCTTTTTTTGAAGACTTTGAATTCCGCTTTACCCGGGAAGAATTGCTGTTCATGCGCCACGCGCCCCGGCGTTTCGTGCAGATGGGGCACGGCAACTGGTTCGAGAATCACGGCTTGCAGGAACTCCGCAACGACCTCCATGAGCATCATTGCTGGCGATTGCAGCTCAGGCC
>CAYMQO010000309.1:1289-3175 GCA_964392405.1 uncultured Marinobacter sp. | reverse complement strand
ATTTCAATCCCCAGGCGCTGCTTGAGGCCTACCGCGCCCGGTTCGCCACCAGCGAAATAGAGAGCGGGCAGCAACAATCCCTGTTGCAGGAACTGGAAGCCGGGCTGGAAGGCTACACCTACCTGGAAGAGTAATTGACGGTGCGCGCTGCTGCCTGCGCTGCACCGACGCTCAACCCCATCCGTGAAATCACGTTCTCACCCGGGCCTCTGCCTGCGGTAGAATGGCCCGCTTTATTGCGTATCAGGAAGTGGCACATCCATGAGCAGTGATGACTATCCTTTTCGTTTCGGCGGCATAGAACGGCTCTATGGCCGGCAGGCAGCCCAGGCGTTTCGTGACGCTCATATTGCCGTGGCTGGTCTTGGTGGCGTTGGCTCCTGGGCAGCCGAAGCGCTGGCCCGCAACGGTATCGGCACGATCACCCTGATTGATATGGACGATGTGTGCGTATCCAATACCAACCGTCAGCTCCATGCCCTTGAAGGTCAGTATGGCCGCACCAAGACCGATGTGATGGCGGAGCGCCTGCGGGCCATTAACCCCCAGATCAACGTACAGATTCACTTTGGGTTCGTGACCGCGAAGAACGTCTCAACGCTGATCACCCAGGAGCTGGACGGGGTCATCGATGCCATCGACAGCGTGAAGTCCAAGGCAGCACTGATCGCCCATTGCCAGCGGCAGAAGATTCCTCTGGTCGTGGCGGGTGGCGCTGGCGGTCAGATTGACCCGACGCGCATTGAAGTCGCGGACCTCGCCCGCACCACCCAGGACCCGCTGCTGGCAAAAGTCCGAAACCTGTTACGGCGGGAGTATGGCTTTTCCCGCAATCCGAAACGGCGGTTCGGTATCGAAGCGGTGTATTCCACCGAACAACTGCTGTACCCGGCGGCCAACGGCGGAGTTTGCCACCAGAAGCCGGACACCGGCGGCCCGGTACGGCTTGATTGCGCCACGGGGTTCGGTGCCGCCGTGTCAGTCACGGCCACGTTTGGCCTGATTGCGGCCTCCCGGCTGGTCAACCGCATTGCCCGTAAAGCGGCACAGACCGCCTAGACGGCGTCAGGCTCCGGTTCGATCTCAAGATCCAGCACCAGTTTGCCGCGCACATGGCCGCTTTCCAGCAGCCGGTGGGCGGCCGGTGCATCGTCCAGCGCGAACACACCGTCCACGTGGACCTTCACCTGACCATCCTCAATCAGCTCGAGAATCTCCTCCAGCTGGAACACGTCCGGCTGAACGGTTATGCCGTGGGCGCGCAGTCCAAGCTGTTCCGCCTCGCTGACGATCTCATCGGCGGTTACCGTTGGCACCGTGACGATAATGCCCTGTTCACTGAGCGTCTTCAGGGACCGTTTGCCGGTGTCGCCACCCACCAGATCGATGACCAGATCCAGGCCGTAGCACTCGTCCTCGAAGTTCACAGCGTGGTAATCGATGACTTCGTGCACGCCGAGACCGGCCAGGAAATCCCGGTTATCGGATGACGCTGTGGCCAGCACGTGGGCACCCCGGGCCAGAGCAAACTGTACCGCCAGATGCCCCACGCCACCGGCGCCGGCGTGGATCAGCACCTTCTGGCCAGGATCCAGCTCACCGACGTCATACAGGGCCTGCCATGCCGTCAGCCCCGCCAGGGGCAAGGCGGCCGCGGCCACCAGGTCGAGCTCATCCGGCACAATAACCAGCTCTTCTGCCAGGGCCGTGCGGTACCGGGCACAGGCGCCGCCGTCGCTGGGAAACCCAACCATGCCCATCACCCGGTCTCCCGGCATCAGGGTGGCGACTTTCTCACCAACGGCGACCACCTCACCGGCCAAGTCGTAGCCCGGGGTCCAGGGCAGGTGATCGCGGATCTGAAGTGCGGCGAAACCCAGGCCGCG
>CAYMQO010000309.1:0-1189 GCA_964392405.1 uncultured Marinobacter sp. | reverse complement strand
CCGTCCGGCTTTATGGGTTCAGGCAAGCCTGAAGCCCCCTTCGACCCGAATACGATGGAAAATCTCGGCAAACTCCGGCGGCACCCGGGATGGTCGCTGAGACTCCATATTGACACAGGCGTGGGTGGACACTGCCCGCATCAGGGTTTTACCATCTGCCGGGCGCACTAACTGGAACTGGCGGGCTGAACGGATACGGCCGTCAAAATCGGTAAACCAGGTGGCCAGCACCAGGCGGTCCCCGGCGTTGGCCGCGGCCAGGTAGTCAATTTCCGTCCGGGTGATGGCCATGGCCTTGCCGGTCTGCTCGTGCAGAGCCCAGGTCATGCCTTCACTCTCGATATGGGCCCAGCTGATGTCTTCCAGCCAGCGCACGTAAACCACGTTATTGGTATGGCCCAGCCGGTCGGTGTCTTCCGGATTAACCTGAATCTCCAGGGTGAAGGGATCGGGCAGGTCCCAGCTCAGCACATCTTTCGGCGCATCTGTATTCAACTTCTTGCTCCTCACATAACAATCCGGACGACCGCCGGGATCAGGCGTTCAGAAATTCCCGGCAGAGGCGGGCCACCTCATCGGGCTTCTCGGCGTGGAGCCAGTGCTCGGTGTCCGCCACCACCTCAATACGGGCGGCGGGGAACAATGCCTTGATGCGCTCCTGATGCTTGCGTTGAATGTAGGCGGATTTTTCCCCCTTGAGAAACAGCACCGGGCCGGTGAACGGGCCTTCGCCTTCCGGAGCGTTTGCAAGATTCTGGTAGCAGGCTTCGATCACCGGCAGGTTAAGGCGCCACTGGAATACATCCGGGTTGCTGGCCTTTTCTTCTTTGGGCACCCGCACCAGGTTGGTGAGCAGAAACTGGCGCACGGCCGTCACGTCCACATACTGCCTGAGTGCTTCATCGGCTTCAGCCCGGGTTGTTACGGCGCTCAGGTCCAGCCTGGTCAGGCCTTCCAGAATGGCGTCATGGCGTGGCTGATAGGTGACCGGCGCGATATCGGCAACAATAAGCTTCTCCACTCGATCCGGGTAGCTCAGGGCAACCTGCATGGCCGTCTTGCCGCCCATGGAATGCCCCAGCAGGCTGGCCTTTTCCAGTCCCTGCTGATCCATATAGGCGATCACGTCCCCGGCCATGGCCGGGTAATCCATATGATCAGCGTGGGGGGAGCGGCCGTGGTTGCGCTG
>CAYMQO010000308.1:0-3196 GCA_964392405.1 uncultured Marinobacter sp. | reverse complement strand
ACATAGCTCATCAGGTCGTCCCGCGTCTGGGTATCGGACAGGGTCGCCAGGCTCAAGGGGGATGCGTTAAAAAATTGCTGATCGGCGGCACGCAGCAAGAGACGCTCGCGCACCAGATCCGGTTTATTCTGGTGTTCCTGCGCTGCAGCAAGCACCTGGGCCTTGGTGGGCTCCAGCACACACTCCATGCGCCGCAGCAACGTAAAGGGAAGAATGATGCGCCCGTACTGGGACTGTTTGAAGTCACCACGCAGCAGATCGGCGATGGACCAAAGAAACGCAGCAATCCGGGAATGATTTTCCGTATTCACTCAACAACTCCATAGGGGGGAACAGCATAACTCTACTGTAACCTTTATGGCGTTGTGAAATCAGCTGACGTGGAGGACGGAGGGACAAGCGGGTTCGATAGCAGCATCGGTACCCCGATCCCAAGGTCACCGTTTACCTCCTTATGCCAATAAGGCCTGTGGACCGCATGGCGTCCTTGAGAAGCTTTGCCGTCTCATTGTGGCCAGATTTCAAAGCTATCTGTTCAGCCGTGAGATTTTCATACCCTCGAACGGAAGGATCTGCTCCAGCCTCCAGTAACAATTCGACGAGACCCTGGTTGTTGTTTTTTGCAGCGTACATTAACGGCGTATATTGCGACCGATCCAGTTCGTCGACATCGACACCGGTCTCCAGCAACATGGTCGCAATCTCTAGACTCCCCTCGACATCGGCCGCTACCTTTGAAGCCATCAAGTGCAGTGCCCCCTGGCCTAATCTGCCCTGCATATGTGGCGACGCCCCCTCTGCCAACAACCGCCGCACGCTCGGCAGGTCTACGTTAAAAGCGCTCATAAATAGGGGCGGCCAGTGTAGTTCGTCGGGAATATCTAGCGCGGCTCCAGCATCAAGCAACAGATTCAATCGGGCTTCATCAGATCGCATCGCAGCAACAAACAGTGGAGTGCGCAGCCCTGTATCCTGATGGTCAAGGTTGGCTCCGGCCTGAACCAGCAACTCCAGCACCCTGGCGAAACGCTCATCCGGCTCCGGACTCCGCACGGCAACATGCACCGCCGTCCAGCCCCTGCTGTTTACCGAGTCTACTGGGGCGCCCGCATCGAGCAGGCTGGCCACAGCGTCTACATCAAGTGCGTGAGCGGCAACCTGAAGAGGCGTCCAGCCGTCAAAGCTGGCGTCCGGATTGGCTCCGCTCTCAAGAAGCACATCCCGCACATCGGAGTTCTGGCGGCTGACAGCCGTATACAGTGGGGTCGCCCCCTGGTTATCGGGGACGTCCAGCCCGACACCCGCGTCAATCAGAAGCCTGGCCAATTCCCCGTCATTTGCGCGACTCGTCGAGCCGGCCGATTCGGCGAGCAGGTGCAGCGCTGTATGACCCCCCTCAGCCCGAGCAGAAGGGTCGGCGCCTGCGTCCAGGAGAAAATTGACGACGTCAAGCTGGCCATTCAGAACGGCTGCCAGTAACGGTGTTAAATGAAATCCATCCCGCGTTTCAAGCCCGGTAACAGGAAGCAGCACAGAAAGCACTTCAGACCGACCGTGCGTCGCTGCCAGAGTCGCCGGCAGGAATCCATTATATGTTTCGGCATTAACGTCAGCACCAGCTTCGAGCAGCATCTGGGCCAGCTGAACATCCTGCCGTCGATTACCGCTTTCCGGATGTGCACTTGCCAGGTGCAGGGCGGTCCAACCCTGATCGGTCGTCGCCTGAACATCCGCCCCTGCATGAATAAGCGCCTGGGTCAGCTCCGGGTGTCCTCCGAATACAGCGGAATGAAGTGGCGTCCACCCCGTCACCGTGGGGATGTTCGGGTCGGCACCGGCTTCCAGCAGAACCGCTGTCACGTCTACCCGCTGTTTGTTGACGGCAAGGTAAAGGGGAGTCATGCCGTTCTCAATCTGCACGTTAACAGGGGCCCCCGATTGGACAAGGGCCCGGGCCAACTGTACATCACTGAATTGATCAGAAGGCTGGCTAGAATCAGCGATATAATGCAACGCCGTCCACCCGTGCTCAGCCTCAACCGTCACATCCGCGCCGGCCAACAGCAAGAGAATCACGTTCTCCACATGACCTCCACGTACGGCGGTCAGAAGCGGACTGGGGTCGTTATCTGCAGCCAGATCCACATCCGCTCCGGCCTCAATCAGGATATGAACCATTTCAGGGCCCAAAAGCACAGCGCTTGAAAGTAATCTGCCCCCCTTTCCAGTGAGCCCGTTCGGATTGGCCCCACCAGCGAGGAGCACCCAGGCAACATCCGGTCGCTGGTTGAGTACCGCTAACGAAAGTGCAGTTTCACCGCCATTTTGCCGCGCCTCCACATTTGCGCCGGCTTCCACAAGAATCTTAACCAGCTCCACGTCCCTCGTTCGATTTCCTTTCGTTGCCGGATTGGAAGCCAGGTGCAGAGCTGTCCAGCCAGAATCTGTCTTCGCCTCGAGGTCTGCCGCTAAATTAATCAGTCGCTGTACCACCTCCGGCTGGCCGTGAAATACAGAGCTCATCAATGGGGTAAAGCCACTGCTCAGTCGATGGTCAGGGTTAGCGTGAAAGTCCACCAGGGGCTTGAAGTAAGGTTCCCGTCCTTCCAAAAGCGCCAGTTTAGTCAGCAAGGTATAGCCATCAAAATCCAGCGGGGTATCGATGTAGAAGGGGTATTTCGAGAGTTTCAGCCGTAGCTCGGCGTCGTTCAGCTCACCGCTGACGATCTTCTGAAACAGATGCCGCGCCTCCCGGGAACCCCTCATTGCCTGAAGCTGGGCCCACTCCCGAAGCTCGGTACTTGAAGAATCCTGAAGAGCAAGAGAGACCGCAGAGTCGCCATTTTCATCCGGTCGAAAAGGGTTGGCGCCTTTATCTATCAAGGCCTGGACGGCTTCGAGATCTTCGTTTCGCACCGCATCTATAAGTTCATCCTGATAATGGCAGCCGGCAAAAAACAGAAAAACGGCCAATAAGAGAATACGGATATGATGCATGCCTTACGTCCTTGTATAGCTGGGCACGTTGCAGACGCCACGCGGGAATAGCCTGACCAGCAGCTTATTGTGCCCGATAGCTCTGGCTCAATCACAACGTGGGGCGTAGGCAGTTCTGAATCTCCGGTTTTTGAGATATTTCCTACAGTAAAAGCAGCGTTATCTCACGTCCTTTTCTGGCCCTGCCACAGGGTCATCT
>CAYMQO010000307.1:0-3209 GCA_964392405.1 uncultured Marinobacter sp. | reverse complement strand
ATTATCGAAGCCACTGGCGGGTTCACCCGCGTATTCACCATTACCTCATCCCTGATGGTGTTCGGCATCCTGCTCTGCTGGTACAGCCGGTACAGTCTGCAGCGGGTCAGCTCACTGGCGCGGGCGTAACGGCGGCCGCGCCCTGGCCGATTCGCTACCGCCGGACCTGCACCTCCGGGCCCGCGAGGTAGGCCATTAAGGGATTGGCTTTCCAGACCCGGCTTCGAAGCGAAGCGCCGATGGCCAGGCCAGCGATAAAACCGCCGATATGGGCCCAATAGTCTACGCCCTGCTCACCCATCAGCATGCCGAACAGGTTCAGCCCGAGCCAGATGGCGAAATACCAGGCCACGGCAAGTTTCTTCTGCCACACCACAAACATAAAGGTGAGGCTGGCGTTGGGAAACCACAACAGATACATGCCAAACAGGCCGGCGATGGCGCCGCTGGCGCCCACCGAGGGGATCACACCACCCAGGTTAGCTAACACACTGACCAGCCCCGCAAGTACACCGCAAAGCAGGTAAAGCCCAAGGAACCGCCGATGCCCAAGGGCATCTTCCAGGTTGTCACCGGTCACCCAGAGAAAATACATGTTGCCCGCCAGATGCAGCCAACTGCCGTGGAGAAAGGTGGCCGTGACCAGAGTCCACCAGGAGTCCCCCGACTGGACTTCTGCCGGCGTCAATGCGAACTGGTTAATGATGCGCCAGGCCAGCTGATCGTCAAACGCATAGCCCGCGAAAACCAGAGTATTAATGAGGATAAGTGCCAGGGTGACCCAGGGCGTGCGCCGGGCGCGGAGGTTGTACTCCACCGGCAGATGAAGCAGAAATTCAAACACCCAGGTTTTCAGGGAAGGCCGACGGTTCATGGCTTCCAGCGCGTGTTTGATGGCCGAGGAATGCACGACCCGGGACACGGTTTCCTCCGAGGCCCAGGCCCCGGCGCAAGACAGACAGACTTTCAGGTCGACGTGATACTCCTGCAGCAAATGGAAAACCTGTAGCCGCTGACCACAATCGGGACAGTCGCATTTCGCCGGTCGCTGATGGGCACCCAGGTTGCCGGTATAATCCGCTTCCTCCACCTGATCACATTTGGCGGCAATCAGGTTGTCCAGGTCGCTCTTCTCAAACCAGACACCGCCGCACTGACGGCAGACGTCCACTTCCTCGCCGTGGAAGTGATTCACCTTCAGGGGCGCCCGCTCACAAACCGGACAGTATTTCCTGACCGCCATAGGCTTCATTCCGTAGATGACGTAGTTTCATAAGGTGGGTAAGCGAGTGACATTCTCGTGTGAATGATTTTTCCCGCGGGCCCACCGGCGACAAGGCCAGCGACGACGCTATGGAAAAGCATAAACAGAAAGAACGCCGGGCTTTTCCACACACTGACGACCGAGCTACCTGCAATGATGAACAGTGCAGTAATGCTGAGAGCACCACTGGCCGCACCCATGGACGGGAATCGAACTGGTACTCGCCTTTTCCAATGACACAGCCAAAGCGCCCAGATAGAAAGGATGACGCCGGCAAGGGCGGCGGGTAAGCCGCCAATCAGGTAGATATAGAGAAGGGGTTCCAGGCTGGAGCCGATTATTAAAACCCAGCAGCCCGCCACAATCGGGCCGACAACAAGCGCTAACAGCGTAACAAGCGACGTCGTAAACAGTGCATTTCGTACCGTGAGCGGTCTGGCGGGATGATATTGAGACCGGGTCGGGAAACGAGCCAGTGCCGCATCGATGGCGTCACCCGCCTCTATCCGGTCAATGGCCTGACAGGCAGCGTCGGCAAACAGAGAATAGCCGTGCTGGTCAATAACGGACTGATACTGAACAAGCGCTTCAGGGATCTGATCCTTCTCTTCCAGCTCCTGGGCGTGGAGGTAAGCCTGTTCAGCGGTTCTATCTGCGGGGCTCATCCCTGATCTCCGGCCGCGACTTCATGACGTTCCTGTAACGGAACGCAATCTTACGTGTTCCCGCCCGCGGTTAACGCTGACGGGATCACACTTTGTGCTCGATTGGAGGACGTCATTCCGGGCTGGCGCTGCGACTACCGCTATTTGTTGGCGTCGTTATCCCAGGGGTGGACCGGCAATACAGCTTCGATCTGCTCGGGGTCCAGGGACGACCGGAAGTAATCCATGGCCTTTTCGGCCTCGCCCAACGCGTCGAATCTTGCGATGTGATAGATGGCTTCGCCTTCATTGACCAGCGGAAGATTATTCACGCAGATCACGATGCCGGAGATGGGCGACAGAATGCTTTCCTCTGTCTCGCCGAAGGGATCCGCCACCATGGCCAGGCGCTGCCCCTTGCGAACCTTCTGGCCCAGCTTGGCAACGGGCCGCATAATGCCATCAATATCCGCCCTCACCCAGGTGGACATGGCGGCGGTTTCGGACCGTTTTCTCGGCGCCTTCGGTGCCTTCTGCCGGGGAATCATTTCCAGCTCCCGCATCACCCGGATGACCCCTTTGACACCGCTATTGATCACTACGTCGTCGAAGCGCAACGCCTCGCCTCCTTCGAAGGTGATCACCGGGATATCCTGTGAGTCGGCATATTCACGCAGGCTGCCGTCACGCAGGGTCGCATTGAGAATGATCGGTGCCCCGAACGCTTCCGCCATGCGCACGGTTTCAGGGTTCTTGAGCTCAGCGCGGATCTGCGGAAGGTTGAAGCGGTGGACGGCCCCGGTGTGCAGGTCGATCAGATGCGTAACGTCCTTCATGATCTGGGTGCGCAGCAGATAAGCGATCCGCCCGCCGAGGGAGCCACTTTCGCTCCCGGGAAAACACCGGTTCAGGTCACGGCGGTCCGGCAGGTACCGGGTACGCTGTACAAACCCGAAAATATTTACGATGGGAACCGCCACCAGCGTGCCCCTGAGATGGCGCAGGGCAGAATTCCTCAGCACCCGGCGGACGATCTCAACGCCATTGATCTCGTCACCATGAATGGCCCCGCAGACCATCAGCACCGGCCCGTCACGCCGGCCGTGGACCACCTCGACGGGAATGTGCAGCGGGGTATGGGTGTAGAGTTTGGCTACCGGCACCTCGACCGTTTCCCGGGTGCCTGGCTTGATTTCCGTGTCTGCAATTACGAAGGGTGGTCGCGCCACAGGTTAACCTCTGCCTTTGGTTTTTGTTTTCCACGGCCTGTGATTTTTTTCAGTCCAGTTGATAATCATGCC
>CAYMQO010000306.1:0-3242 GCA_964392405.1 uncultured Marinobacter sp. | reverse complement strand
ACACGATGATCCCGCGCCGGTTGAGCGCGAGCGCCAGCGCCATCCCGACGACGTGCGTACCCACGACGACCATCACCGCAAAGATCAGCGTGGTCCAGATGCTGTCGAGGAACGTGCCGGAGGTGAGCGCGCGTTCGTAGTGGCTGGTCCCGACGAAGTCCCACTTGTTGACCAGGTTGGTGTCGAACAGGCTGATGTACAGGCCGTACAGCAGCGGGTATCCGACCAGCAGCGCCATGAGGATGATCGCCGGCGAAGTGAAACCGATCCCCGCGCGGGTGTCACGCCCGCGCTTGCGGGACCCCCGCGAGGGAGCAGGCGCCGGCTGGCGAACCTGCTCCCTCGCGGTGTGGAGAGACGTCCGACCCATCAGGAGCTCTCGATCTCCTGGAGGGTGCGTGCCTCAGCGTCGGCAGCTGCTTCGGCGGGCGTCCTCTCGCCGGTGATCACCGCCTGGTAGTTCTCCGCCGCGATCACCTGCAGGTTCGCGTAGTAGGGCACCTGCGGCATCACGAACGCGTACTCGGCGGCGTCCAGGAACCCGCTCAGCTCGGGGCGGGTCTCCCGGATGGTGGCGGCCGCGTCGGATCGCGCCGGCATCCGGCCGGTGGCCTCGTTCCAGGCGAGCTGGTTCTCCTCGTTGAGGATGAACTTGAGGAACTCGGCGGCGGCTTCCTTGTGCTCGCTGGTCGAGGAGATCGAGAACCCGAGCATGCCCAGCGCCGATGCGGTGTCCTCACCCGGAGCGGTCGGCAGCGGAACAGCGGCGAGCTTGCCCTCGAGGTCCGGGTTCTGGTTGACGATCGCGCCCATGCTGTGCGAACCGGTGACCATCATCGCGGCGGTCTCGGTCGACATGAGGCTGATCGCCTCGCCATAGGAAGTCTGGAGCGGGCCCGGGGGCACCACGCCAGCGTCGACCAGGTCGCCGTAGAGCTCGAACGCCTGCTCGGCGGCAGGGGTGCCGAACTCCGTGGACCAGCTGTCGCCGTCCTCAACCAACTCTGCGGCACCGAAGGTGCGCATGATCGGGATGAAGCGGGAGCCACCCGAGCCGTCGTTGCTGCCGACGAGTGCGAAGCCGTAGGTCTCGGGCGTGCCGTCGCCGTCCTCGTCCACGGTCAGCGCCTCGGCGACCTCCTTGAACTCGTCCCAGGTCGTCGGGGGCTCCAGGCCGGTCTCCTCGAGCAGGTCGCTGCGGTACAGCAGTGCCATCGGGATGGTGAAGAAGGGGGCGAACTGGAGCGAGCCGTCGATCTGGGCCTGCTCGAGCGTCGCCGGCTCGAAGCCGTCGATCCACTCCTCGCCCAGCAGGTCGTCGAGCGGCTCGACGATGCCGAGCTCGAGCGCCTGGGCGTAGAACTCCGGAGAGTTGGTGAACACGTCCGGCACGTTGCCGCCCGTGGCCATGGTGGTGAGCTGGGTGTAGAGCTCGTTCATCGGCGTACCGATGAACTCGATGTTGATGTGCGGGTTCTCGTCCATGAACGCCTCGGCCTGGGCGCGCTCGGCGTCGCCCTCGGGGTTCTCGACGACGGTCGCGGACATGACCCGGAGCGTGATCTGGTCATCGTCGCCGCCGCCGGAAGCGCTGCCCGAGTCGCCTGACCCGCACGCTGCCAGTGCCATGGCCGACACCAGCACGGTCGCTGTGCCTAGCTTCTTTCGCATATTGCCTCGCCTTCGAGTAGTGGAGGGAGCTATCGGGGCTGCTCGGTCTGACACGTGCATGTGCACCCCTTTGACTGGTCCGCGCCCGGGCGATCCGGATCGCGACAGCTCGCAGTCTCATCAGCGCGTCCCAATAAGATCAACCGCGTCCCGTTTATCGGGATATAGTCGACGCATGGTTGAAGTGACTGAGGCCGGCACCGCCGCTGTGCCTCCCGGAACGCAGACTCTCGCTCGAGGGCTCGCAACTCTGCGAGCAGTAGCCGGTGGCGCCGCCACGTTGAAGGACGTTGTGGAGCAGACCGGCATCGGGCGCAGCACGGCCCACCGCCTACTCCAGCTCCTCGAGCAGACCGGGTATATCGAGCGGCGGCAGAACCGCTATGTCCTGGGGCCGGCGCTCATCGAGTACGGCTTCCTCGCCCTTAACCAGAACCCCGTGCCGGTGGTAGCCCGCCCAGTGCTCGAAGCGCTCGTGTCGAAGTATCAGGACACGGTGCATCTCGGGATCTTGGACAACGATCAGGTCCTCTACCTGGACAAGGCCGCCGGCTCACGCGGCCTGGTAGCCCGATCACGGGGGGGTCATCGACTGCCGGTGACACGCACCGGGATCGGCAAAGCACTGATTCTCGAGTCACCGGAGCTCTGGGAGCCCCTCTTCCGCCGCGACCATCCCGGTGAGGACATGACACCGGCGCAGGTCAGCTCGTTCATTCGACGGATGGAAGGATATCGGGAGGTCGGCGCCACGATGGACCTCGAGGAGAACGAGCACGGCATCCGGTGCGTCGCGGCCCCGATCCGCAACGGAAGCGGCCGCATCGTCGCCGCCATCAGCCTCTCCGCGGCGCGACCGTACATTCCGCCGGCGCGGATGCAAGCGCTGACGCCGGTGATGAAGGAGGCGGCCGACACGATCTCGCGCAAGCTTGGGCACGACCGGCTGTAGCCGCGGGTGACCCATGGTGACGGCCAACCAGCGTTCGCCGTCACCATGGGTCACGGGAGCTTGTCGAGCCCTCGCAGGGTGGCGTGCGCCTTCTGGACGAGCTGACCGTGAGTCCGGTCGATGCCGGTGCCCAGCGGGCAGCTCACGGTGATCACCTGCTGCTGGCCGAGCGCGACGAAAGCGCGGGCGGTGACGAGGACCCACGGGCCGTCACCGTCCTGCCGGCCGAGCGCCTGCGACACGTTGTAGGTCGCGTAGTCCTCCCCCAGGCCTCCACCAAGACCCATGAGGCCCTGCGCCGGCCCGGCGATGAGCTCCGCGTCGGCGAGTCGGTCCTCGACAAGGGCCGTGGAGGCGGCGCCGTCATCGGTGTTCGTCCCCTCATAGGGCGCGCGTTCGTCGAGCACCCGGCAGCCGTTGCCGGTGTTCTCCAGCTCCACCGTGACGGGCCCCGGTTCGTCATCCCACGTCTGGGCGGGAGCCTCCACCACCTCCCAGTCGTACACCTGGGCCAGGCTGTTCGTGAAGGCAATGCCCTTCGCCTCGGCCAGGGCGGGCCCGTCGGCGAAGGAGACTGTGCCCTCCCGTGCATCGTCACCGCTCCACTGGGGCGGGACGT
>CAYMQO010000305.1:0-3245 GCA_964392405.1 uncultured Marinobacter sp. | reverse complement strand
ACCTGATGCAGTGGACCTGCATCAGTGGTAACACCAACCAGATGTTCGGCCTGGAGCGGATGTAAAACCCCGGGTGTCTGCGATGCAAAGTGCCGCAGGCACCCGGCCCGAGTGTCCAGTTTAAAGACCAGCACGCCGATCACGAACCGGCCATTGGACGAACGGCTGCACAACGGTATACTCACCGACTCAGGCACAAGGCCAAGGACGAGTCACGGAGTAGCCTAGGATGGTACGCCGCCCCCTTTCCAGAAATCGTATATTTACGTCAAAGGCACGACGAATTCTCGTTGTCCAGGCACCCCCTTATTCCTCGTTTCCTTTTCCATTAATACGTCGTGCCCTGCTGATAGAACAGGGCCCGGGGCGTTAATCGAACCCTCACAGAGCTTCACAGGGAGTTGTGACCATGAGCAAACCCATTGCTTTTCTGAGCGGCTATCACGTGTGCCCGAAGAAATCGGGCAGTACAGACCACGTTGGCGGCAGAATCTACAAGGCGGCGAGAACTGTCTTCGTTGGCGGGCTCCCCGTCGCGAGAGTCAATGACAAGCTTGCCTGCCGGTGCGGAACGGACACGATTGAAACGGGGTCGACCGGTGTTTTCTGCGAAGGGCAGCCGGTTGCCTTTGTTGGCAGCATGACGTCCCATGGCGGAAAAGTCGTCGAGGGCGACAGCACCGTGCTGGTGGGTGAAAACACCGTGGGCAATCCCTATCAGGGACTGGACGCCGAAATGCTGGCCGAGCCGGCGGAGAGGCTGTCGGCCAGCGCCGCGCCCGCCATGAATCCGAGTGCTCAGAAAAATACCCGGACTCCCCCGCCCCCCGGCGCTCCGGGCCCCGCCGCTCCGTTCAGCAAACCGAACGCTAACGCTGGGGCGCCAGACAGCCTGATACAGCGAAGTCCGGCCCCCGAAGACGAAAGCCGCGAGCTGATCGTGGAGGTGTTGGGTCGAAATCACCCTGACGGCCATAAGTTCTGTTTCTTCGACTACGAGGGTCTGGACCCTGCCCCGGTCAGCCTTGACGGGAAGCTCAGCAGACAGCCGACGGAAGACTCCGTGCTCTACCGGTGGGACTGGAGCGACGAACCGGACCGACGGCTGTTTATGGAAATTGCTGCCGAGAGTGGCGACCCCATCCGGGTGCCCTTCCTGCATCAGGCCAGGTCAGTGGAATACCAGGACAAGGACCAGGACGAGCGACAGAAGCACGTCGTGATCCCCGTGGTAGCGTCAACCCTGATCTCGGGCCTCACGAAGGCAGAGGCCGTGCCCGACTTGCCGCCGAAGGAAACCAATTCGTACCACCATGTCCTGTGCCGCTCCGGCTTTCTCTATTTCTTCTACGAAGGCAGGCTCTGGCGGGAAGTGGAAGTCACCATCACCGAAGATGGTACGCCCCGGTATCGGGACGTCCCGCTGGACGCTTATCGCAGGAAAGACACCGATACCTTCGAACCGCGCTACCGGGACGTTACCGGGGTGGCGCTCGAGGAAATCTGGCTACCATCCCGCGTGCTGAACTTCTGGCAGCCCCTGCAGGTCGCCTTCTCCGAGTCCCAGTGGACCGGTGAACGGATTAACCTGTTTGAGAACTACACCAGCCAACGGGATGCCCGCTGTACGCTCCTTTATATGAAAATGAGTGAGCCGGACATCACCAATGGTGCGGCCGACTACTCCGAACCCCGCCACCACCATGTACTTCCCACCTCCGTTCTTGAGCACCAGCGGCCCCGGGCCCCGGCCATGGAGTGGAATTACGACCGGCCCGAAGAATACCTGCTGACAAAATCCGGGCTGTATGAAGACGACGAGACCGCCAGCGCACTGGAGGTTCACAGCCAGCACGAAGACAGCCGTGCCTATGCGCCGCTGCCGGAAGACAAACGCCCCGAGATGAACGCCTTGTGCAAGGTCCTGGCCGGCACCATGAGAGAACTGGACATCGAGGGTGTCGACACCAATCTGCCAGAATGGGAACGGACGCCTGTCAGGTATGCGCCCATTGACGAAATCAGGCAGCGAAAAATTGGCGTCATCCGCGTGAACGACCGCCTCTATCGCCTCAGATACCTGCTGAAACGGCATCAGGCCGGCGCCTGGTTCGCCGATGCGGTCATCCGCAGGGCCAGGGAGCGGGAGTTCTTCGATTCAGCCTCGCTGGTCAACACCGTGGTCATTCCGAAACACATCGGTGGCAAACCAAACCCGTTCCACCAGCACCAGGACGAGATGGACCAGAACGGTCGCCAATTGCTTTCGTTCTCCATGGCCGAGCATGAACGAGCCATGGCCGTGGCTTACCTCGAAGACGTGCAGGATCACTTGATTGAGCACCTGAACGACGCAGCCACGCAGAACGAGATCGTGGAACTCTTTACCCACTATGACTGCGATTACCTGGGGGCCTTCAGCTTCATGACCGAAGTACTCCAGACCGTCAGCCGGGAGCCCTTTGAATGCGATGCGCTCCACGGGCCAGTCGATGATCTCCGGGCATTCCGCGGGAAGCGCTGGGCCAACCGTGTCGCCGAAGGTCACATTGGCGCTCTCTATCTCGCCCTGTTCCCGGACATGGACAAGGACGACCTCAGTCAGCCGTACCAGGGCCCGCCGGAAGAAGAGCGGGACGAAGACCAGGCCCTGAACCGATCAAGCCGTGGCATCTTTCAGGCGACAAAACTGGCCGCCCTCGAGAATGCCGAACTGCCGGACGCCGACAGCCTGAAAACCCTGGATGGCCTGTCCGTGCTGCAGGCCGCCGAGCATGAGGTCACCGCCTCCGTCGCCCTGAGCGCTCTGAGGCCGATGGCTGGTGTGTTAGTGACCATTCAGGGCAACCTGATCGGTGCGCTGGAAAACGCCAGTAAACAGGCACTGGAGGCCAGGCTGGAACACCAGAAACTGGTCGCGGCGCAAAGCAAGAGGCAGGCGAAAAAGCTACAGATAGAAAATGAGGCAGCCAGGCTCAGGCGGGAGAACCAACTTCTGGAAGAAGCCGGGGAAAACCAGCTCCGGCACCTGATGGACAAAGAGCACAGAATCCGAAAACTACAGGATAACCGAAGCGAACTCCCGCGACTGGCCAGACGGATGCAGGAGCTGGATGCGGAGATCGCTCGTCGGGCACAAGCCATTGACGACATCGGCGCGCGGATACTGGCGTCCCGTTCAGGCTACACCCTGCGGCTGGCCCATTACCTGCGAGCCAGCCTGCCCGGCAGCTTCGCTAACCTGA
>CAYMQO010000304.1:0-3250 GCA_964392405.1 uncultured Marinobacter sp. | reverse complement strand
TACCCGTAAACGTTCAGCGGGCCTTCACAAGCCCTCTCCTCCCGGAATTCTGTGCTATTGCCGTAAACGGCCGCACTGGAGGCATAGAGGAAGGGAACCTTGTGATGGAGGCACCAGTGCAACAGCGTCTTGGAATAGGTGAAGTTGTTCTCCATCATGAACTTGCCGTCCCATTCCGTGGTGTCAGAGCACGCGCCCTCATGGAACACCGCCCGGATTCCGCTGGGAAGCTGATGGTTCTGGGCTCGCTCAAGGAACTCGCCCTTATCCATATAATCGGCGATATCGAGATCGGCCAGATTACGGAACCGGGTTCCGTCGGTCAGGTCATCCACCACCAGGATATCGGTTTCGCCGCGCCGGTTGAGGGCATGCACGATATTGGCGCCGATAAAGCCGGCTCCACCAGTCACGACAATCATTATAGAGCTCCCGCAGGTTCAGTTTGGGCAGGCCTTCTTACAGGCAAGTCAGTCAGTCAATAATAGCGTTTTTTGCGGACGTCTAAAACCGGCAGGTCTGGACCTGCACTGCTCGCCCCGGGCTCTCGAGAGCCTATGCGCGCTAACCCATATAAGACTCAAAGCAGAGGCCGTGGTAGAATTGCGGCGGCCATTCAGTATCAGATTGCGCTATCCCTAACTGGACACAGACCGGAGGGCACATGACCCAGCAAAGCAGCTACCTCAACAGTTTGGAACGTCACCGCGCCGCTTTTGCCACGATGGAAGAGCATCGCGAGGCGGCAGAGCAGTTGCTTGCTTATACCCGCCAGGCCCTGAAGCAGGGTGGCAAGGTCATTTTTATGGGTAACGGGGGTAGCGCAGCCGACTCACAGCACCTGGCGGCAGAGTTTATGGTGCGCTACAAACAGGAGCGTGGCCCCCTGGCCTCAATTGCACTGACGACAGACACCTCGATCCTGACCGCGCACCCTAACGATTACGAATTCGAAACCGTGTTTGAGCGCCAGGTTCGCGGCCTGTGCAAGCCAGAGGACCTGATCATCGGGCTGACCACGTCAGGACAGAGCGAAAATATTAACCTCGCACTGAGAGCAGGCAATGAACTGGGAGCCACAACGGTAGCCCTGACCGGGCGCGATGGCGGCAAAGTCAAGGATATTGCCAAGCTTTCGATTATCATCAAAAACGATGAAACGGCGCGAATCCAGGAAGCTCATATGTTTATCGGTCACTGGCTATGTGAAGCAATCGACGAGATTGTGGTATCCGGGGGCCTGGACTGATGTTTGATCCCGCCAGGTTCGATAACCTGCAGAATGCCTCCGTACTGGTCGTCGGCGACGTCATGCTCGACCGCTACTTTATTGGGGATACCAACCGGATCTCACCGGAAGCGCCGGTGCCTGTGGTTCGTGTGGCTCACACCGAAGACCGCGCTGGTGGTGCAGCTAACGTAGCAAGAAATATCGCCCATCTGGACGGCAATGCCGCCATTCTGGGTATTATCGGGCCTGACTCTGACGGTCGGCTGCTGGAAGATATCCTGGTTCGGGAAAAGATACGGTCAGAGCTGCTGGCCCCCGAAGGCGCCCGAACCATCTCAAAAACCCGCGTCATCTCCCGTCGCCAGCAGGTTGTCCGCCTGGACGTCGAAGATACCTTTGATTCGACCCTGGCCGAGCAACTCCAGGAACGGTTTGAGGCTCTGGTAGAAAAGTACGACACGGTCATCATCAGCGATTATGCCAAGGGCACCCTTGCCGGTGTTGGCGCTCTTATCCAGACCGCCCGGGCAGCGGGTAAAACCGTACTGGTAGACCCCAAAAGCCAGGACTTTTCCAGGTACCGTGGAGCCAGCATCATCACGCCGAATCTGGCAGAGTTCCGTGCCGCAGGCGGTGATACTGCCTCCGAGGACCGGATGCTTACATCAGCCAGATTTCTGCTTGAGCAATCCGGAATCGACACCATGCTGTTAACCCGTAGTGAGCAAGGCATGAGCCTGATCACTGCGGACAGCCACCATCATTTTCCGGCTGAAGTGCTTGAAGTCAGTGATGTTACCGGCGCCGGCGATACGGTAATCGCGACCCTTGGCACCCTGATCAGTGCCGGCTTCTCGCTGGAAGATTCAGCCTGGCTCGCCAACCTTGCAGCCGGCATTGTTGTCGCCAAGCTGGGGGCTGCCACGGCATCTCCCGAAGAACTCGCTGCCCGCGCCAGCCACCAGCTGTCCACCAAGAATAGCGGCTACCAGCCGACTGTCGATCAAAGCCTCCTGCACATCGATTATGCCCGGGACAATGGTGAGCGTATCGTCTTTACCAATGGCTGTTTCGATATACTGCACGCAGGCCATGTCCGCTATCTGGCTCAGGCCCGTGCCTTGGGCGACCGATTGGTTGTCGGGCTCAATTCCGACGCCTCTGTTCGTCGCCTCAAAGGCCAGGACCGGCCTGTGAACGCCCTCGAAGATCGCATGGAAGTACTGGCCGCCCTCGCCTGCGTGGACTGGGTCATCCCCTTCGGAGACCGCCCGGAAGAGCAGGATACCCCGGAGCAGTTAATTCGCCGGGTCCGGCCCCACGTGTTGGCAAAAGGCGGCGATTACACTGTCGATACTATTGTAGGCGCCAGCTTTGTTCAGCAGTCCGGCGGTGAAGTAGCTATTCTTCCTACGCTTGAGGGGCGCTCAACAACCGGACTCATCAAGAAAGTCAGGCGTTAAGTTGGCTGCTGTCCGATCCATATGCGTACTCCGGCTGTCCGCGATTGGCGATACCTGCAATGCCGCTGCTGTCGTTTGCGCTATTCGCGATCATTACCCCGAAGCCGAGATCACCTGGGTGATCGGGAAGGCTGAAGCGAGCCTGATGGCCGGCATGCCCGGCGTGACCCTGGTTGTTTTTGATAAAAAGCAGGGCATTCGCGCCTATCTGGACCTCTACCGCAAGTTACGCAAAAAACGATTCGATGCGCTGCTGCTAATGCAAGTCGCCCTCCGGGCCAATCTCGCCAGCCTCTGTATTTCCGCCAAACGCAGGATCGGCTATGACCGGGCCAAGAGTAAGGAACTGCACAGCTTGTTTATTAACGAGCGGATCGAGCCCACGGACAAGCCCCATGTACTGGATAATTTCCGGCAGTTCCAGAAGGCCATCGGCGTCCCCCTGAGGCCCCCATTCTGGAACATTACCTTGAGCGCCGATGACCGACGATGGGCGGTTGAGCAGCTTGACCCCACCTGCCCCAAGCACTTGATAATCATCCCTGCAGCCTCCAAC
>CAYMQO010000303.1:0-3251 GCA_964392405.1 uncultured Marinobacter sp. | reverse complement strand
CGCCGTTTCTATTGACAGATACTTTCCCGCTGTCAAAATTACAGATTGCCTGAAAGCAGGGGTCAATACGGCAGGCAATCCCGAGCAGTAACCCCCGTTGAATACCACACTGTACGACCTGTACCCCGGGTACAGGCGGTTGCCTATTTGTACCAGCAGTACGCTCACATTCTGGCAACCCGTTGACTGGCCCTGTTCCGGAACCCTCAGGAGCCGGGCTGTCCAGGAGACAACCTCTGTCAGACATGGTGTGGCGGAACGCCCAGGCCGGCCTCCAAAAGAGGCGTGGCGCGGGTATCCAGGCAATTCGGGAAGATTCCCGTAACATTCACTCGTTTATAGAGGGTAATCACGTGGAGTTATTGTCTGGTGCCGATATGCTCATCCGCTCCTTGCAGGATGAGGGTATAGAGTACATTTACGGCTATCCCGGTGGTGCAGCGCTTCATATCTATGATGCGCTGTTCAGGCAGGACAAAGTCAAGCATATCCTGGTGCGTCATGAGCAGGCGGCGGTTCATATGGCCGACGGTTACGCCCGCGCATCCGGTAAACCAGGTACCGTACTGGTGACCTCGGGTCCTGGAGCCACCAACACAATTACCGGCATTGCCACCGCTTTTATGGACTCCATCCCCATGGTGGTTCTGTGCGGTCAGGTAGCGTCCACCCTGATCGGTGAAGACGCCTTTCAGGAAACCGACATGATCGGCGTGTCCCGCCCCGTGGTGAAACATAACCTGTCGGTACGCCATCCTGAAGAAATCCCCGAAATTATTCGCAAGGCCTACTATATTGCCTCGACCGGACGTCCCGGACCGGTGGTGGTCGACATCCCCAAGGACATGACCACTCCGAACGAGCGCTATGAGTATTCCTACCCGAAGAAGGTCAAGCTGCGGTCCTATAACCCGGCGGTGCGGGGCCACACCGGCCAGATCCGCAAGGCCGTGGACATGCTGCTGGCCGCCAGGCGCCCGGTGATCTACGCCGGTGGCGGCGTGATACTGGGCAAGGCGACGGAGCAGCTGACCGAGCTGACCCGCATCCTCGGTTACCCCATTACAAACACCCTGATGGGCATTGGCTGTTACCCCGCATCCGACAAGCAGCACCTTGGCTGGCTGGGGATGCACGGCACCTATGAGTCCAACATGGCCATGCACCATTCGGATCTGATTCTGGCCGTTGGTGCGCGTTTTGATGACCGCGTCACCAACGCGACGGAGAAGTTCTGCCCCGGCGCACGTATCATTCACATCGATATCGACCCGGCCTCCATCTCCAAGACCATCGATGCGGATGTGCCCATCGTAGGGCCAGTGGATGCAGTATTGAATGAAATGGTCGCCATGGTGAAAGAGGCCAAACAGAAGCCTGATGCCGATGCCCTGAAAGCCTGGTGGAAACAGATTGATGACTGGCGGGCTTTCCATGGCATGCGCTACGAAACCAGCGACGATGTCATCAAGCCCCAGGAAGTCATCGAACTGCTGCACCGCCTGACCAACGGCGAAGCCTACGTCACTTCTGATGTGGGGCAGCACCAGATGTTTGCGGCTCAATACTACAAGTTCGACAAGCCTAACCGCTGGATCAACTCCGGCGGCCTCGGCACCATGGGCTTCGGTTTGCCAGCAGCCATGGGAGTCAAGCTGAACTACCCCGACGCCGAAGTACTGTGCGTCACCGGTGAAGGCAGTATCCAGATGAACATCCAGGAGCTGTCCACCTGTAGCCAGTACGATCTGCCCGTCAAGATCATCAACCTGAACAACCAGGCCCTCGGCATGGTCAAGCAGTGGCAGGACATGAACTACGAATCCCGCCATTCCCAGTCCTACATGGAATCACTGCCGGACTTCATCAAGCTGGCAGAGGCCTATGGTCATGTGGGCATCCGCATTGACCGCAAGGAAGACCTTGAGCCCAAGCTGAAAGAAGCTCTCGCCATGAAGGACAGGCTGGTATTCCTGGATATCTACGTGGATCGCTTCGAGCACGTCTACCCGATGCAGGTGGCCCGTGGCTCCATGAAAGACATGTGGCTCAGCAAGACGGAGAGAGTGTGAACATGCGTCGAATCATTTCTGTTTTGCTGGAAAACGAGCCAGGCGCGTTGTCCCGGGTTGTTGGGCTTTTCTCCCAACGAAACTACAACATCGAGACCCTGACTGTCGCCCCGACGGAAGATGAAACCCTGTCCCGGTTGACGGTGACGACCACCGGTTCCGACAAGGTCATTGAGCAGATCACCAAGCAGCTCAATAAGCTGATCGAAGTCGTCAAACTGGTGGACCTTACTGAAGGCCCCCATATCGAGCGGGAACTCATGCTGGTGAAGCTCAAGGCTACCGGGGCCCAGCGCGCCGAGATCAAGCGCACGGTCGATATCTTCCGGGGCCAGATTGTGGATGTCACCAGTACGGTTTATACCGTTCAGCTGGCGGGTCACAGCGACAAGCTGGATGCCTTTATCCAGGCTGTCGGCACTACCGGCATATTGGAGGTAGTGCGTTCTGGGGTTTCCGGTATTGCCCGTGGGGAGAAGGTGCTCAGTCTCTGAGTCGTTCTGAATTAATCACACCGGCCCTGACGATGCAGGGCCCAATAAATATAGAGGTTACTATGCAGGTTTATTACGATAAGGATTGCGATCTTTCCATTATTCAGGGCAAGAAAGTGGCCATTCTCGGCTTTGGTTCCCAGGGCCACGCGCATGCGTGCAACCTGAAAGAGTCCGGTGTCGATGTCACTGTTGGGCTGCGCCAGAACTCCCCGTCCATTGCCAAGGCCGAAGCCTACGGCCTGAAAACGGCCGACGTTCCGACCGCTGTTGCTGCAGCCGACGTGGTGATGGTGCTGACTCCGGACGAATACCAGTCCCAGCTCTACAAGGCCGAGATTGAGCCAAACCTTAAAGAAGGCGCCACCCTGGCGTTCGCCCACGGTTTTGCGATCCACTACAACCAGATCGTACCCCGCAAGGACCTGGACGTGATCATGGTTGCTCCCAAGGCCCCGGGCCACACCGTTCGCACGGAATTCGAGCGTGGCGGCGGTATCCCTGACCTGATCGCTATTTTCCAGGACGCTTCCGGTAACGCCAAGAACCTGGCCCTGTCCTACGCCAGCGGTATCGGCGGCGGTCGTACCGGTATCATCGAGACCACCTTTAAGGATGAGACCGAAACCGACCTGTTCGGTGAGCAGGCAGTTCTGTGCGGTGGCGCGGTTGAGCTGGTAAAAGC
>CAYMQO010000302.1:0-3263 GCA_964392405.1 uncultured Marinobacter sp. | reverse complement strand
CAACGCGGCAATCCGCAAAGAATGGCTGGAGGTCTAGGCCGCTGCTCACCCGGGGCATTCTGCCCCGGGTGGATGGCCCCGGAAACAATCAATGGCAAAACTGCTCAACGAACGTGATCTGGAATTCCAACTCTACGAAGTTTTTGATACTGAAGCCCTGCTGCAACGCCCCCGTTATCAGGAACACGACCGGGCCGTCTTCGACGCCACGTTAAACACGGCACGGGACCTCGCTACCGAATACTTTGCGCCCCATAACCAGAAGGGGGATGCCAACGAGCCCACGTTTGATGGTCAAAAGGTCACCCTGATCCCGGAGACCCAGGCCGCCTGGGATGCGTTTGCCGAAGCCGGCTTTCTGGCGTCCCACCATGATCTTGACGACGGTGGCTCGCAACTGCCGGAAGTGGTGCTGCGGGCTAGCATGGCCTTTTTCAACGCGGCCAATATCTCGACTACCGCGTACTCTTTCCTCACCATCGGCGCCGCCAACCTGCTGAAGAGCTTTGGCAGCAATGAGCTGAAACAGAAATATCTGCCAGCCATGCTGGACGGCAGATACAGCGGCACCATGGCGCTGACCGAGCCGGGTCAGGGATCAGCCCTGGGTGACCTCCGCACAACCGCCCGGCCAGCCGCCGACGGTACTTATCGTCTGTTTGGCAACAAAATGTTTATCTCCGGCGGCGACCACGAGCTGACGGACAACATCATCCATATGGTGCTGGCCCGCATCGAAGGTGCGCCGGCCGGTGTACGGGGCATCTCCCTGTTTCTTGTGCCCAAACATCATGTTAATGACGACGGCACCATTGGCGGCCGCAACGATGTCTCCCTGGCAGGCCTGCTCCACAAGATGGGCTACCGGAACACCACCTCTACCGTACTGAACTTCGGCGAGAAAGACGGCGCCGTGGGTTACCTGGTGGGCGAGCCCCACAAGGGCCTGGGCTATATGTTCCAGATGATGAACGAGGCCCGGATTGGCGTCGGACTCGGCGCGGCGGTGCTGGGCTACCAGAGTTATCTGGAAGCGGTGGACTACGCCCGGGAACGCCCTCAGGGTCGCCTGCCGGGCAACAAGAACCCCGATGCACCTCAGGTCAATATTGTTGAGCATGCGGATGTCCGCCGTATGTTGCTGACGCAGAAGGCCTACGCCGAAGGCAGTCTCGCCCTCTGCCTCTACGCCAGTACCCTGGTAGAGGACAGTCACACGGCGGAATCCGACAGCGAACGCAAAGCCGCCGCCGAACTGCTGGACCTGCTCACGCCCATGGTGAAGAGCTGGCCGTCCAAATACGCACTGATCGCATCCGACCTGGGCATCCAGGTACTTGGCGGCGCCGGTTATACCCGGGAATACCTGCTGGAGCAGCTGTACCGGGATAATCGCCTGAACCCTATTCACGAAGGGACCGAAGGTATCCAGGGCATCGATCTGCTGGGCCGCAAGCTGGGACCAAAAGGTGGCGATGGCTACGCTGAATTCCTGCGACGCATTCAGGTCACGCTGGATCAGGCTGCCGGGCTTGAAGCCTGTGGCCCCCTGGCCAGCCAATTGACGCAAGCCCTGACTACCCTGAAGTCGGTAACCTCCGACCTGCAAACACAGTTGGCCGCCGACCCGGACCATGGACTGTCAAACGCAACCGCCTATCTGGACATGTTCGGCAAGGTGGTCGTCGGCTGGATCTGGCTGAAGCAGGCGATGGTCGCTGAAAAAGCTCTGGCGGCTGGTGCTTCTGGCTCGGAGGAAGCGTTCTACCAGGGCAAAGTGCATGCTGCCCGGTACTTCATGAACTGGGAACTGGCCCCGCTGCAAGGTTATGCACAACTGCTGCGCAACGGCAACCGCGACAATCTGGATATGCAGAACGATTGGTTCTGACTTTAGGGTTGGCCTGCCGGAGCCGAATACTGCCTAAAGAGGGCCACTCGATAGCCTGAAGCGAGGGGGCGGGTGTGGCTTTCCGGGACCTTCAAAAACAGGGACGTTTTTGAAGAGCCTCCAGGGACGGATTCACGGCGTGTCCCGGAAAGCCATACCCGGCCGCTTGCCTCCCCGAGAACTTAATATTCCATCTCCAAATCACACCACTGGATCATGAGACAATGACAAGCCCCCAAGACCATTACACTCCCGAACAGCAAAAAGCCCTGGACCACGTAAAACAGGCCGAAAAGGTCGCCAGCGACATCCCGGGCATCAGCACTGACATCCCGCTGCGACCCATTAAAAAAGTCGCCGTCATCGGCGCCGGCACCATGGGCGGCGGCATTGCCATGAACTACGCCAACGCCGGCATCCCGGTGGTCATGCTGGAACTGAAACAGGAAGCGCTGGACAAAGGCCTGGATATCATCCGCAAGAACTACCAGCGCACCGTCAGCAAGGGCCGACTCAGCCAGGACGAGATGGACCAGCGCATGGCTTTGCTGTCCGGCACATTAACCTACGACGACCTGAGCGATGTGGATCTGGTCATCGAAGCCGTGTTCGAAAGCATGGATGTCAAAAGGCAGGTGTTCGGCACCCTCGACAAAGTCTGCAAGCCGGGCGCTATCCTGGCGTCCAACACGTCCACTCTCGATGTGGACGAAATCGCCGCTGCTACCAGCCGCCCTCAGGATGTGATCGGCCTGCACTTTTTCAGCCCGGCCAATGTCATGCGGCTGCTGGAGATTGTGCGGGGTGAGAAAACAGCGGACGACGTGCTGGCCACCTGTCTCGACATGGCCACCACCATTCGTAAAGTCGCGGTGGTTTCTGGCGTATGCTTTGGCTTTATTGGTAACCGCATGCTGGAACCCTACGCCCGTGAAGCCCACCGGCTGGTGCTGGAAGGCGCAAGCCCGGCTCAGGTGGACGGAGTCATGACATCCACTGGTCTGGCCATGGGCGTGCTGTCCATGTATGACCTCGCGGGTGTCGATGTAGGATTTTTGGTGCGGGAGTCCCGCCGCGACGAAATCAGCCACGACCCGGGCTACTGTAAGCTGGCGGATGAGCTTTACCATCTGGGCCGTTATGGCCAGAAGACCGGCCGCGGGTTCTATATCTATGAGGACCGCGAGAAAAAAGAGGACCCGGAAGTTATCCGGCTGGCCGAAAAAATCGCTGCGGACCTGGGCATCGAGCGCCGCGAAATCAGCAACGATGAAATCCACGACCGCTGCCTGTACATGCTGATCAACGAAGGCATCCAGATTCTGGATGAAGGGATCGCCCTGCGCAGTGGCGATATCGATCTGGTGTGGAT
>CAYMQO010000301.1:0-3278 GCA_964392405.1 uncultured Marinobacter sp. | reverse complement strand
ACCATGACCCAGCCGGCGTCCCGCAGCAGTTCCAGCAGATAACGGGTGATAAATGAGGGTTCGCCCCAGAGCTGCTGACTGACCAGCGAGCTGGCCCAGAGCGTGGACAGCGCCGCAGACAGCAGCAGCATGCGATCGGAGGTCCGGCGTAGATACCGGGTCAGGATCAGCCCGCCGAGCAGCAGAAATGCCAGCGTGGCCGCTGAATGACTGATTATCCCGAATTCATTGAACATCAACTACACATCCTGTGTTCAGTTACTCACCTGTTCGTGGAAGCCCCGGCGACGGCTTTTTCGGTAAAAACGGAAGATCTCACCCGGTGGCTGGCGGGGATGGAAACCGAAATCCTGCGCAAACCTTTGCCCGTTGATAATGATAGGGTATCGCAAAACATCCATCAGGTAGGGTGGAAAGTGTCGCATATTGAGCAGTTTCAGCAGGGTTCGGGGCAGAACTGGCGGTAATGACGGCACCGGCAGGCGAGTGCTTCCGCTCAGCACCAGAGCCCGCTGATAGGCGACCCAGTCGTCCGGCGCCACGTTGTAGATGCCGCGGTGAGGCTGGTGCCAACATCGGATCACGGCATCTGCTATGTCATCAATATGGATAAACTGCATCATGGGCGAGAACCCGGCCAGCACCGGCGCCCAGGGAGCGGACAGCAGTGTACTCATGGTATTTCTTACCCCGGGCCCGACAATATGGCAGGGCCGCAGCACGGTCAGCTCGAGATGGGGGTAACGCCACAGGTAGGTGCTGTACAGGCTCTCCAGCTCCATCAGGGCAGGGGGCAGCGCCGACAGTTTCGGGGGCGTGGTCTCGTCAATGGGGACCGGATTGGTTGGGCTCGGGCCATAGACAAGGTGGGTCGACAGCACAATCATCCGGCTGACATTGTGGGCAAGACTGAGGTCCAGCAGTTTACGGGTGCCCTGGGCATGGGCGCGGAAGCGATCCGGGCCATAGTCTGGCCGGTGCATGGCACGGCCCAGGTGAATAATGCCGTCGAACCGGTACTGGTGGAACAGCTCATCAAGGCCCGCCTGATTGATATCGAGACTGTAAGCGGGCACGTCATTGCCCAGCTGGAGCTGTTCCCGGAAATCCACCGCGACCACATCGCAGGTGGTTTTTAACTGCAGGATAACCTTGCGGGCCAGGGTGCCGGCCGCGCCGGTTACCAGTAGCTGGGGTCGTTTTGGCTCGGTCACAGGAATACCCCCCGGCGCCGCTCAAGCCCCTTGGCGATGAGTGCTTCCAGCGACGTGCGTACCTGTTGCACCTGCGCGGCAATCTGCTGCTCTGAGTGAGCGACCTGATTGAACTCCAGTGGATCACCCACCAGCAGGTTCACTTTGGCGGGTAGAATGACCGGGGCAGCGAGTGGAAAATAGGGCAGGCCAAGGAGCCGGGCCAAGGGCGCGATATTGGTCAGTGACGGAATCGTCTCTTCACAGCCGATCACGCCGACGGGGACAATCGTGGCATTGTGCTCCATCGCAAGCCGCATAAAGCCGGTGCTGAAGCGCTTGAGCTGGTAGCGTTCCCGGTAGGGTTTGCCAGCGCCGCGCACGCCTTCGGGAAAAATAATGATGGCCTCGCCGTTGGCCAGCAAGCGGGCGCAACTGACCGGATCGTCCGGTACCCCGCCGAGGCGGTTCAGCAGGTTGCCGAGATACGGCATGGTCGGTGAAAAGCGATCAATCATCGCCCTGGGCAAACGGGGGCGCCGGGACCGGGACGCCAGGGCAAACCCGATCAGCAGTCCGTCGATGGGCAACTGGCCGCTGTGGTTGGCCACGATGATCACCGGGCCTTCCGCGGGTATCCGGTCAATGCCATCCACGGTGACCCGGAAATACTTATGGTACAGCTCCCGGATAGCCAGGTAGCTGTATTTCACCGTACCGTAGTGATAACCCCAGGGGTCATACCCGAGGGAGCCGGCCGGTCGGGCCGTGCGAGCCAGCTCCTGGTCGAGTTGCGGCGAGATGAGGCGTCGTTTGAGGAAATCTGCCAGTCTCATGGGCCATCCTTCTTCCGATCCAGATCGAGTATAGGCCATGCCCCGGCTTTTCGTCGGCTATTAACGGGACGTCACTCCGGCTTCATCCGGCGGAAAGGGTCGGCTCAGCGTCATCGCCAGCGTGTGGTTCTGCCCGGGCGCGAGTGTGCGGAAGTCCGCCGCTGCGTTGGCGGTTTCAACGCAGAGCATCGCAGTCCAGTCATTGTCGGGGAAATCCGACAGCCGGCGCGCCTTGTCCGGTCCCGGATTCCAGACCACCGTAGAGGCGCTGCCGCGGGCAGTCAGATAGAAGTACTGGTCGGGTCCGTGGACGGAAATGGCGGGAGACGCCTGATAAATGCGGTCGGTTTCCCCGTCAAAACTTACGTCACCATCCTGTTTTTTTGATTGCCAGCCGTCCAGGGTATCCAGATACGTGGTGCCCTGCAGACCGTGAAGGGTAGTGCTGGCAATGTCCGCGGTCGGCAGATAGGTATGCAGTGCCTGAGTAAGCGCCAGCGGCAGTGTCCCGGTGTTTGTGGTGGTCAGCTCCAGCGAGAGCGAATCCCCACGGAAGCGGAAGGTCAGCGAGACACTGGCGCTGCCTCGCCATTGGGCTTCAGGGGCAGTGCCTGAATCGCCTTTATCATCGGGCACCAGGGTGATCAGCACTTCCTGGTCGGTTTCAGCGAGTTCAGCCAGCACCCACTTCCGGGTCCGGGCGAAGCCGTGGGCGGGCAGCGAGTCGCCGTGGAGCTGGTCCCGCACTGGTTCCGGGTTACGTGCCGGATCTCCGAACCAGGGCCAACAGATGGGAATACCGCCCCGGATTGCCCGCCCTGGCTCGAAGCGGGCGTCGGGACTCAGCCACAGCCAGCTGTCGCTCCCTGCCGGTGCGAAGTGGTACAGATGAGCCCCCTGCAGGGCCAGGGCTGCGCTGAACAGTGGGTGCTGCACCTCCAGCGTAGCCAGGCCGCCAGTCCGGGCCTGTCGGGTAAAGCGGGCGGTAGAAAGGGAGGTCATGATGGTCCTTGTCAGTGACGGGTGGCGGGGTTACGGGTTCAGACTTGCCCCAGAATGAGAACAGGGATTGATACCGGCGGCGGCTGTTGTTACTATGCGCGCCGCGTTCGGGCAATCCGGACCGCCATTATGGTGGTCCTGCCGGTGCCCCCGCAACGATAAACCGTGAACCCGGTCAGGCCCGGAAGGGAGCAGCCGCAGCGGTGGACTCGTGTGCCGGGGTGTCGCTGGTGGGGCCACCCCCAGT
>CAYMQO010000300.1:0-3284 GCA_964392405.1 uncultured Marinobacter sp. | reverse complement strand
CAGGTACGGGTACCCCACCGGCACTTTTTAATTCTGGCGTCACCCAATTCGCTGGGACGACCCAGGCTTGGCCTGATTTTCTCAAAACGGAATCTCAGGCACGCCGTTCAGCGTAACCGGGTCAAGCGGATCGTTCGTGAGACCTTTCGTCATCGTACGGATCTGGGCTCACTGGATATCGTTGTACTGGGCCGGCAGAATCTGGCACAACAGGACAACCACGATCTTCACCAGGCACTGAACGATATCTGGCAAAAACTGGCCAGGAAATCCTCTGGTAATAATCCCGGCTCGGACCGGTCAGGATAGGCATGATGCGATCTCTCCTGGTTATTCCCATCCAGGTCTATCGGTATGCTATCAGCCCCATGATGGCCAGCCACTGCCGCCATATCCCCAGTTGCTCTACCTATGCCCTTGAAGCTATTGAAACCCATGGCTCCCTCAAGGGTACCCTGCTGACCGCACGTCGCCTGTCCCGCTGTCATCCCTGGGGTACCCATGGATACGATCCCGTACCTGGTACGGATACATCCGCGAGACCAATAGCCAACCCAACTGCAGACTAAGTTTATGGACATTCAGCGCATTGTATTATTTGCCGGTCTAGCCATTGTCAGTTACCTGATGGTTCTCGCCTGGAACGAGGACTACAACCAGCCTGCGGAGCCGGTGACCGTTAACGAACAGATGGCGGGAATCGATGAATCCGCCGCCGATGAAATGTCCCTGCCTGAACGGGATGGCACCCAGAACACCGACGAAGAGTTTCTGGCCCCCGGGGAAACCGCTGATACCCGGGCAACCGATCTCGATAGCGAAGAACGTCTGGTTACTGTCACCACCGATGTGCTGTCACTGAAAATTGACCGGGTAGGAGGTCATCTGGTTGAAGCATCGCTGCTGGATTACGACCGCACGCTGAACAGCGAAGAGCCCCTGCAGCTACTCCAGACCTCCGGTAACCGGACCTATTTTCTCGAAAGCGGCATGATCGGCCGGGATGGCTTCGACAGTCAGCGCAATAATGGCCCGCCGATTTATCAGGTGGAAACCCGGTCGTTTGCGCTGGCCGATGGTAGCGACAGTCTCCAGGTAGACCTCCGTCACGAAACTGAGCAGGGCGTCGGGGTCATTAAACGTTACTCCCTTGCCCGTGACAGCTACGAAATTGAGGTGGAATACCTCATCGATAACCGTTCGGACGCTCCCTGGCAGGGCAATTTCACCGGGAAAATCGTCCGTGACGAGGCCGCTGATCCTACGGCGCAGAACAGCATGGGCATCAAGGCCTTCCTCGGCCTGGTCGTCAGCACACCGGATGACCCTTACGAAAAGTTTGACCTGTCTGATCTTCGGAAAGACCGGCTGAACGAGCCCGTCACCAATGGCTGGATGGCTTTTCTCCAGCACTACTTTATCTCAGCGTGGATACCACCCCGGGACGAGACCCATCAGTTCCAGACAACGCGACGCGGCAATCTGAACGTGATGGGCTTTGTCAGCCCCGCGACGGTGGTTGAACCCGGGGAAACCGGTCGTGCCGGCGCACGGGTTTACGTCGGCCCGAAAATCATTGATCGCCTTGAGAACGTGGCTCCAAACCTGGACCGCACCGTCGACTTTGGTTTCCTGTTCTTTATTTCCCTGCCCCTGTTCCTGTTCATGGATTGGATTCACAGTCTGGTGGGCAACTGGGGGGTCGCGATCATACTGCTCACGGTGGTGGTCAAGGCAGTTTTCTTCAAGCTGTCAGCTACCAGTTACCGCTCCATGGCCCGTATGCGTGCCGTCGCGCCCCAGCTCACCCGCTTGAGGGAGCTTTATGGCGACGACCGTCAGCGCATGTCCCAGGAAATGATGGCCCTGTACAAGAAGGAAAAAATCAATCCGCTGGGAGGATGTCTGCCAATCCTGGTCCAGATGCCGGTGTTTATCGCGCTCTACTGGGTACTGTTCGAGAGCGTGCAGTTGCGCCATGCGCCGTTCATGCTGTGGATCCAGGATCTGTCCCAGATGGACCCGTACTTCATCCTGCCGATCCTGATGGGCGCCAGCATGATGCTGCAGATGCACCTGAACCCGACACCGCCCGATCCCATGCAGGCCAAGATCATGAAACTGATGCCGATCATTTTCACGGTGTTCTTCCTGTGGTTCCCTGCAGGTCTGGTACTCTACTGGCTCACCAACAACATTCTGTCCATTGCCCAGCAGTGGTACATTACCCGCAAGATCGAGTCGGAAATGGCGGCCCGGAAAACCTGACGGGGCAACATCATTTACCGACAAACGGGGCTCTTCTGAGCCCCGTTCTGTTTATGGCCGTCTCACGGTAGCGGAGGACTCCATGCAAGGTGTGACTGAAACCATTGCTGCCATCGCCACGGCGCCGGGTCAGGCTGGTGTAGGGATCGTCCGGGTGTCGGGGCCGAAGGCCCGGGACATCGCGGTTGCCGTACTGGGCCATGAACCCCGGCCCCGATATGCCCATTATGGTCCGTTTCTGGATAGCAGCGGGCAGACCATTGACGAAGGCATCGGCCTGTTCTTCCCCAACCCTCACTCCTTTACCGGCGAGGATGTGCTGGAGCTGCAGGGACATGGCGGTACCATCATTCTCGATCTGTTGCTGCGGCGGGTGTGTGAGTTGGGTGCCAGGCTGGCCCGGCCAGGGGAGTTTTCCGAGCGCGCCTTTCTGAACGATAAACTCGACCTGACCCAGGCCGAGGCCGTCGCCGATCTTATCGAAAGCAGTTCCGAACAGGCGGCCCGCTCGGCGGTTCAGTCGTTGCAGGGGGTATTTTCCCGTCGGGTCAATGGGCTGGTCGAAGCGGTCACTCATCTGCGTATCTACGTGGAAGCGGCGATCGACTTCCCGGAAGAGGAAATCGATTTCCTCGCGGATGGCCGGGTAGCTTCCGATCTTGAGCAGCTTCTGGCCGATTTGGAAAATATTCTTGCGGAAGCCCACCAGGGCAGCCTGCTACGGGATGGCATGAAGGTCGTCATCGCCGGGCGTCCCAATGCCGGCAAATCCAGCCTGCTGAATGCCCTTGCTGGCCGTGAAGCCGCTATTGTTACCGCCATCGAAGGCACGACCCGGGATGTGCTCCGGGAACATATTCATATCGATGGGATGCCTTTGCATATCGTTGATACGGCGGGTCTGCGGGAAAGTCCGGATGAAGTGGAACAGATCGGCATTGCCCGTGCCTGGGAAGAAATCCGCGAGGCCGATCGCATTCTGCTGATGGTGGATGCCACCACAACCCCGGAAACCG
>CAYMQO010000299.1:0-3306 GCA_964392405.1 uncultured Marinobacter sp. | reverse complement strand
ACGATCAGGGCTTTTCTCATTTTTCCGGGTCCTTTTAGTGTCGGGCTTTGGGGCTGGTGTCGGCTTTGGGGGCGGGCCTGCTGCCGGGGCTTTTTCTGGAACCTTCAAAAACAGGGACGTTTTTGAAGAGCCTACAGGGACGTATTCACGGCGTGTTTCAGAAAAAGCCCCGGCCACTTGCGCGCCGCCCCGAAGCCAGAGGGCTAACCAGAGCCAAAGGCAGTCACCAAAGGGCGGTCATCGACAAGCCCGGGAAAGGCCACAGACTCTGCATTCAGGAACTTAAAACCGCGGCTCAAACGCCGCCCAGTCAGACTGCAATAGGCGCCCGAATCACCCCCTGCGGCTCATACCCCTCGAACTCAAAATCTTCATACTCATACCCGAAGATCGACTCCGGCTTCCGCAGCATCCGCAACCGGGGTAGTGGTCCGGGCTTGCGCCTGAGCTGCTCAAACACGATATCGTCCGTCAGATGGTTCTGATACAGATGACAGTCCCCGAAGGTGTGCACGAACTCCCCCACTTCAAGATCGCACTGCTGGGCCACCATATGGGTCAGCAGACTATAGGACGCGATGTTGAATGGAACCCCCAGGAACAGGTCAGCGCTGCGCTGGTACAACTGACAGGACAAACGGCCGTCGGCGACATAGAACTGGAACAGGCAGTGACAGGGCGCCAGTGCCATCCGGCCTTCACGGGCGTTGTCCTGGGGCCCCATGGACTCGTCTGGCAGCTCTGCCGGGTTCCAGGCGGTGACGATATGGCGACGGGAGTTCGGCTTGGTGCGGATCTGTTCAATGACGTCACTGATCTGGTCCACCACCCGGCCGTCCGGACATTGCCAGCTGCGCCATTGCTTGCCGTAGATCGGCCCCAGGTCGCCGTTGTCCAGAGCCCACTCGTCCCAGATGGTGACTTTACGTTCCCGCAACCAGTTATTGTCGGTGGAACCCTGGAGGAACCACAGCAGCTCATAAATGATGCTGCGCAGGTGCACTTTCTTGGTGGTCAGCAACGGGAAGCCCTGCTCCAGGTCGAACCGCAACTGCCGGCCGAACACTGAGCGGGTACCCACACCGGTGCGGTCGCCCTTGTCGGTTCCGTTGACCACCACGTCGTTCATCAGGTCGAGATAGGCTTTCATGATTCAGCGCCCCTGTAGGCAAACACCATCAGTGCAACTCCGGCAATAACCATTGGCAGGGACAGCAGTTGTCCCATGGTGAGCCATTCAAACGCCAGATACCCCAGATGGGCGTCCGGCTGTCGGAAGAATTCGTTAATGATCCGGAAGAGACCGTACAGAATGAGGAACAGCCCCGAAACCGCCATGGTGGGGCGCGGTCGGGATGAGTATATCCAGAGGGCCACAAACAGGACCACGCCTTCGAGGGCAAACTGATACAACTGCGACGGGTGTCGCGCCAGAGCATCCGGCGCCTGTGGAAATACCATTCCCCAGGAAACGTCCGTTGGCTTTCCCCAGAGTTCGCCATTGATAAAGTTACCGATCCGCCCGGCGCCCAGCCCCAGGGGCACCAGCGGTGCCACAAAATCCGCAATTCTGAAGAAGCCCGAACCAATCTTCCGGCCGTACCACCACATGGCAAGCATCACGCCGAGTAATCCGCCGTGAAAGGCCATGCCCCCTTCCCAGACCCGTAACAGCCACAGGGGGTCGGCCAGAAACTGGTCAAAGTTATAGATAACCACATAACCAAACCGGCCACCCAGGATGACGCCCAGGGCGATGTAGAACAGCAGATCACCGACCTGCTCTTCATTCACCGGCGTCCAGCTCTTGCGGGCTCTTACCTTGCCCAGCCACCAGCCAGCGGCGAAACCCACCAGATAGGTCAGTCCGTACCAGTGGATTTTCAGTGGCCCCAGGGAGATGGCCACCGGATCAATTTGCGGGTGTTTCAGCATAAGAGCCTCAGAACAGGAAGCGGGCGCCAACGATCAGTAGCAATAGGGCGAACAGGCGCTTGAGCATTTTGGCGTCCAGCCGGTGGGCGAGGATCGCCCCGAAACGGGCAAAAATGACGCTAGTTGCAACAATACCAATCAACGCGGGCAGGTACACAAAGCCAAGTGCGTACTCGGGCAGTTCGTCGTGGCCCCAGCCCGTCCACAGGTTAGTGACAGCGCCGGCAATGGCGATCGGCAGACCGCAGGCGGCGGAGGTTGCGACGGCCTGCTGGATCGGCAGGCTTCTCCAGGTAAGGAAAGGCACAGTCAGTGTACCGCCACCAATACCAAAAATCGCCGACCCCCAGCCGATAAACCCGCCCGCAGCGGCCAGGCCGCCCTGCCCCGGCACCGGACGGGCTGTTTTCGGGTTGATGTCCAGCAGCATTTTAATGCCTACCAGGATCACAAACACGCCGATCACCAGCTCAAGGGTCGGGCCGCTGAGCAGGGAGGCCGTCCACGCCCCCAGCGCTGCACCCACCAGGATACCGACCACCATCGGCCGGAAAACATCCCAGCGAACCGCCCGCTTCAGGTGGTGAGAACGTATCGAACTCAGTGACGTGAAAACAATGGTCGCCAGCGAGGTGCCCACGGCCAGATGCGCCGCAATTTCACTGCTGACGCCCTGAAGCCCGAAGCTGAAAATCAGCACCGGTACAATTACCAGGCCGCCGCCAATGCCAAACAGACCGGCCAGCGTGCCCGCCAGCGCGCCAAGAGCCAGATAGAGCCCGAATACCATCATCAGGGACATAAGTACCGCCGTCCTGCCAGAATTAAAGCGTGTATCATACACAACCAGGATGAGCGCGGCAGCCAACCTGTAACCAGCTCGCGACAACGGGAATACCATGTGCCTGATATTGTTTGCTCTCGACCAGCATCCGGATTTTCCTCTGGTGCTGGCCGCCAACCGGGATGAGTTCTACGACCGCCCCACCACCCCCATGCACTGGTGGCCTGAGGACCGTTGCCTGGCGGGTCGGGATGATCGCTCGGGCGGCACCTGGCTGGCCGTAGCCCGCAACGGTTCCGTAACGGCCGTCACTAATGTTCGCGAGGGTGCCGGCGAGCCCGGGCGGCTCACCCGGGGTGACCTGCCATTAATGGCCCTGGAACAGTCGCCGCAACAGCTGACCCGGCACCTGGCCGACCAGGGCAGCCTCTATGCCGGCTTCAACCTGATCCGGCTGGTCAACCAGGACGCCTGGTATTACAGCAACCGGGATGCCCACCCCGGCCGCTACCTGCACCGGGGCGCTTACGGGCTCAGCAATCACCTGCTGCAAAGCCCCTGGCCGAAACTGGTGCGGCTGCGGGAAC
>CAYMQO010000298.1:0-3308 GCA_964392405.1 uncultured Marinobacter sp. | reverse complement strand
TCCGGTATGGCATCGGCGAAGGGCAGGTAGGGCTTGATGTCGAGTATGGGCGTGCCGTCAATCAGGTCATGATCGCGAATACGCAGGATCAGTTCGCCATCCTGTCGAATCAGCCCTTTATTGCGAACCACTGACAGCCCCAGGCTGTTGGGCCGAAACGGAGAGCGACTGGCGAATACGCCCACCTTGCGGTTACCGCCCAGCCTCGGTGGGCGTATCAGCGGCCGCCAGTCGGCGCGAACCGCTTCATGGAACTGGAACGTCAGCCAGAGGTGACTGCAGCTTTCCAGCCCCCGGAACGCGTCCTCCTGATTGAAGGGCGGGCATATCACCAGGTCGGCCCAGGCATGGCGGGTGAGGCCGGGCTGTCTTGGCACCCCGAACTTGTCCCGGAAGCAGGAGCGGGTTCGTGCGATGGGCGTGAGTGTCAGCGCATCTTCAGCGGGACGGGCAGGAAAGGGCGGTCGGCGTGACATGGGGCTTCCTCGTGCTGACAGCTCAGCGGGACCGGATGTGGCCGGAGAAGAACATCTCCAGCCGGAACAGCAGGGCGGTATCTTCCTTGAAGTGATTGTCCCGTTCGAACTCAATGGAGGGGATCACTTCGCCATACAGCCAGTCGTGATACAGGCGGTAACGCCACGTGAGATCCGCAAAGTAACCGGTATGGCGCCAGCTTGGCTGACTCTCGCCAAGCACCCCCAGGCGGGGGTTAAGTTCCGAGCGGTTGTTCAGGCGCTTATGAAAATCAAAAATCTGCGCCAGATCGAACTGCCGGTCGTCGTGAACCCAGACAGCTTCGGAACTGGCCAGAAAGGTCCACCCGTTGCCGATGTCCCGGTCGAACCCAAGCCAGGTTGACGCGCCCCAGCCATCCCGATGAAAGTAATAGAACCGCTGCCGGACTCCCATGCGCCAGTCGGTCCATTGCCAGTTGCCGCGGGCCGTCGCCCGCCAGAATGCGTCCGGCGGAAACCGCAACCGTGCGCCCACGTCGTTGCTCAGGTTAACCGTATCGGAGATGACCGACAGGTACCGCAGTGCGCCGGTGGCGTCGGTGCCCGAGCGTTCGTCATCGGTGAGCTGGCGGCTGCGGCGGCGTTCGCCGAGGGGAATCAGTTCATCACTTTCACTTTCGAGAACCACTCGCAGCTGTTCCTGGGCTGTGGGCAGGTCCAGCCGGAAGCGGGCTTCGGGCTCGATATTGGCCAGTTTGCCGGTTCGGGATTCCGCCGCCAGCCCCAGTCGCAGGTAGCTTTCATTGCCGGGCAGCGCCCGCGGGGCGCCGGAAAGGGTGCGGTCGGCCCAGGCACCCAGCGCCTGGACACGTTCTGACTGATCATGTTCCTGACCGATAACCCAGTTGGAGAAGCTCATCCAGTAGGAGTCCCGGGGCTCGCGCCAGAACTCATCCGGCGAAAACGTGTAGAAGTCTGCTGGCAGGGCGTCAGGCGACAGCCACTGGGCGGCTTCCTGGGCCGCTGCACCACCCGCCGCGGCCATGGCAAAGATGCCCAGTACGGAGGTAAGGCTGGACAGACTGGAAGATCGTCGGCCCACTGCGCTAGTCGTCCTTGAAAAGTTCGAGAAGCTCCTGGTGCAGCGCCTGTACCTGTCGCTCAACATCCGCAAGAGGGTGGTCGTTCCGGATTATGTAGTCTGCGCGACTGACCCGATGCTCCCGCGGCATCTGGGCGGCGATGATCCGTTCGACCTGATCCCGGTCGTTGTTATCACGACGCATGGTACGCTCAATCTGGGTCTCTACGGGCACGTCCACCACAATGTCCCGGGCTGTCAGCGTATGCTGATCCGTTTCCAGGAGCAGGGGCGAAACCAGCAGGACGTAGGGCTGGTCATAGTTCTCAGGCTGGAGCTGCCGGGCCAGTTCATCACGAATGGTGGGGTGGAGCAGGGCTTCGAGCCATTCCCGCTCATTGGCGTCCTGAAATACGATGGTTCGCAGCGCGGCCCGGTCAAGCTGGCCATCCGGCTGAAGAATCGTACTGCCGAAATGCCCGGCAATTCTGGCGAGCGCGGGGCTGCCTGGCTCAACCACTTCCCGGGCGACGATGTCGGCATCTACCCAATGGACGCCCAGGGCACCGAACATTCTGGCCACGGTGGATTTTCCGCTTCCTATACCGCCGGTCAGGCCGATAACGACAGGTTTGCCCATGCAGAACCTCTGAATCTGGAGTGAAGGCCGGTTGCGTAACCGGTTGCCAGCACAGGCCGGCGGCTCAATGGAAGAGGATTCTGCCACGGACCTGCCCGGAGTTGCACCCTTGATCCGGGTTTTGTCAGGCCAGCCTTGCCTGGATCGCAGCGCCAATGGCCCGGGTATCCCGCTGACATCCGCCATTGTCCGCCAGATCGGCGGCCACCGCGTCGAACAGGGCCCGTCCGGCCCGGGTCAGTGAAGGTTCCCTGCGTCCCAGCCACTCCAGCATCCTGGCTGTGGTGAACAGCATGGCAGTAGGGTCCGCCAGGCCCTGACCGGCAATATCCGGTGCACTGCCGTGGGTGGGCTCGAACATTGACGGCAGTTCCGGGTTATCCGGGTTGAGGTTGCAGGATGGCGCCACCCCCATGCCACCGGACAGCACAGCAGCCAGATCTGTAAGAATGTCCCCCTGCAGGTTGCTGGCGACGACAACGTCAAACGTCCAGGGAGCCTGAACAAACTTCATGCAGGCGGCGTCGATCAGCTCATGGTGGGTAGCAACGTCCGGGTAATCCCTTGCCACCTGGTGAAACACTTCGGTATAGAGGTCGCCCCAGTAACGCAGGGCATTGCGTTTGGTGATCAGGCAGACCTGGCTTGCCCGGGTCTCGCCATCCGGACCGCGGAATTCCCGCGGGCGATTGGCGGCACGCCGGTCCTCTGCCCGCAACCGCGCCTGCTCGAAACCGTAGCGGATAATGCGTTCGGTGCCGCGGTGGGTGAAGACTTCCATCTGGGTTGCCACTTCGTGCTCGGTACCCTGACGCAGCCGTCCCCCCTGACTGACGTATTCGCCTTCGCTGTTCTCGCGAATCACCAGCATATCCACGTCCCGGGCGCGCTCGTCGGCCAGATATTGCGTGGCGCCGGGTAGCAGCCGGGCGGGACGCTCACAGACCCACTGGTCGAAGCCCTTGCGCATGGCCAGCAGGGGTGCAAGGGAAACGCTGTCGGACAGCAGGTAACGATCCGGTTGGTGCAGCGGTCCGGGATCGCCCAGTGCGCCCAGCAGGATCGCATCGTACCGGCGTAACTGGTCAAGCCCGTCGGCCGGCATCATGTCGCCGTGTTCCTGATGCCA
>CAYMQO010000297.1:0-3347 GCA_964392405.1 uncultured Marinobacter sp. | reverse complement strand
CTACTCCACGTCACCTGAGTCTCCCCCCGCAACGCACGCAGTATCCCTTTAAGCGAATAAAGATTGACCAGCACGAAGTAATACGGCACGGATATCCAGGCGGGCAGCGCATTCTTGTCTTCGGTCCGATGCCCCAGCCATGCCAGTAGCAGGATGGCAATGGCACCGAAAGTCACCAGCTGGAAAAATCCGTAACCCTGCACCGCCAGCAACGCACTGCCGGCGACACCCAGGGCCAGAAAAAGCGGAATCAGCCAGCGCAGTAACTTATGGGAGATCACCTGCCAGGCAAAAATGCCGGTCAGGCCGGGGTTCATGACCTCCTTCACCCGCAACAGACCGCGGATACTTCGGTTAACGATGCGCTCTTTCCGGGCGATCTCGCGGTTGAAGTCGCCAGCGGTTTCCTCAAAGCACTTCGCTTCCGCATCAAATACGCCGCGGTAGCCTTTCGCGATAATCTGCAGCGGGTTCACGAAATCATTGATGTCTTTCTCGTCCAGCGGTCGCCACAGATGACTGCGGATCGCATAAATTGCGCCATCACCGCCAACCACTGAGTGAAGCCGGGACTCCATGGCCTTGATCGCCAGCTCGTACCGCCAGTACAGATTCTCGCTTCTGGCACTGGCGCCGGTATCAGCGTCTGTATACAACGCGGCCCCGACCACATAACCCACATGCTCATCGGCGAAGTTGCGCACCAGCTTGCCGATCGCATCCGGCGCGTACATGGCGTTGGCATCACTGAATACGGTGATGTCCGCTTCCACCTGTTCCATGGCGAGGTTCAGGCCCATGGTTTTACCCAGTCTTCCTTCCTGACGGATCAGTCGAATACCGCGCATTCGATACTCCCGGACGATATCATCGGTGCCGTCATCCGAGCCGTCAGAAACTACCAGGATCTGCATCGGACCCGGGTACTCCAGCGCGAGCGAGTTTTCCAGTTTGGCCCGGATAACCGCGGCCTCGTTATAGCAGGAGATAATCAGCGCGACCGAAGGCCGGGTTTCAGCCACGCGATGGGTCACGCGGCCCTTGCCCAGGGTTAGTAGCCACAACGCCATGGGGTAGCCCGCGTATACGTACGCTGGCACGAGCAGGCACAATAACGTACCCAGCAAGAGCAACGAATTCATAGGCTGACGTATTTCCTTAGGCCAGGGCCGACAAAGTTTGCGACGGATAATGGCAGGCGGCGCCAGGCACTCTCCAGCAATTGCCGCCGGTTTCCGGCCGGTCCGCTGTTGCTGTTGATTTCAGGCTCACCGTCCGGCCGGAAGTCCAGCCAGTGCAATGCATGGGGTTCAGCTCCCCATTGCTTCTTAAACCGATAGGTGCCCTCGCCCGGCGTTGAACGACCAAAGTCAAAAATGTGGCAGCCGTTGTCTGCCACATGGGCCAGTAATGACCAATAGAGCAGCATATTGGGCGCCAGCCGGTTGTACTCCGCCAGGGTCGAGGCCCAGGGAATGCTGGCCCGTGGGCCGTTAACAAGTACGATTCCAGCGCCCACCACCATCCGGCCATGCCAGACCAGCCCGATCAGCATGCGCTCGCCATAATTCCGCTGCAAGGCCTGAAACCAGCGCAGGCTGTGTACCGGAGAGCCCAGCCGGTGCATATTGACGGAGAATACCCTGAAGAACTCGTCGACGGCTGCCGCCCCCGTCGTGACTTCCGCCCGCAGACCGTTTTTCTCAGCCTTGCGTATCTGACTGCGCAGCTTGGGTTTGTAACTCTTAAAGAGCTCATCACTGCTGCCAGGCAGCTCGCACAGCATGCTGACTTTCGACAGACGTTGCTCAGCCATTTCGTCCACGGGGTCACCTGGCAGTCGCAGGTGAACGCCCTTTCCTCCCCGCTGCCGGGTGAGCTCAACCGCCTTTTCCCGGAGCGCAACGGCGGCTTTATGGCTGCTCGCCAGGGGCCCGCCAAGATCACAGAAAGGCAGCGACACCCAGTGGGCGCCCAGCAACGGGAGGCGAAACTCGCACAAAGGCAGCACGCCGCTCAGATCCCCACCGGGGGACAGGGCCACCAGGCACCATGGCCGGTGTCCATAGGCTTCGGCAATACTCTGTAGCCACGCCAGATAATGGTAGCCGGTCCCTTCCGGGTGCCGGGTGACATAGTCGTCCCATCCTCCCGCCCGGGCTTCCTCCAAGCCTGTCGAGACTACTTCAACATCGTCGGTACCCGACACGTACTGCTCCTCAACGCCCATAACCAGCTCCGGGTTCGCCCAGCCATTGGTTTCTTGCTTCGCGCAAAGCCTGTTCCAGCTTCAGCTTGAACCGAGGCCGCTGGAGAGCCACCTGCACCAGATGCCGGTGGCGCTCCCCCAGGTTCGACTTGTACCGCTCTTCACCACCCATAAAGTCATAATAGTGGAACCCGTGCTGACGGTAGTCCTCAATACACAGGCTATGCCCCAGCAGGCCGGGCTTCAGCTTGTTATCGGTCTCCGTCATCATGCCGCCCAGATAGAAATACACCACCTGGTTATGCAGCAGGTTGTAAAAAGAGGCGATCACGTCATCCCCTGCCCGCAGGGACACCAGATCTACTCCGCCCTCTGGCCACTGGCTGCGGATAAGACTGCGGTGAAAGCGGACAAAGTCCGGGTTGGCATAACCGCTCTGGTCCGGGCCGCTGCCCCAGCGCTCCAGATGACGGGGGCCGATGCTGTCGAAGACCGCCAGGGCTTCCTCAACGCTATCGGGCCGTACCAGCGCTACCGGACCACGCTCCTCATATAGCCGGTGCGCCCGGTTAATCTGATACCGGGTATTTCGCGACAGGGTATCCAGGTAATGCTTGCCATTACGCCGTAACTGATCCAGATCCACGCCGTAACAAGGCGCTTCCCAGCGCACGTGTTTAAAAAGCCCGGTGGCCTCGGCATAGAAATCCGCCTCGTCGGCATCAATGGCCCCCACCACGAACTCATCCCATTCCTCTTTGTTGGCGACAAGATAGTTCAGGCAGGCCGCCGACACATCCCGGTCCCGGCCATGCTCCGCCAGGAAGCCGTTGTACTCGATCCAGATCTGATCCAGTACCCGGCTCCCCGTCTGATGCAGTCGCAGACACCGGGAACGCAGCAAACCGTGGCGGCGTTCGCTGGATACAACGATCATCCCCAGGCCGATCAGGCGACCATTTTCGGTCACCTTAAGCACCCGCACCTCGGGCTGGTAGACCTCCAGCCAGTGCCCCAGCCACTGCCAGGACAGGAACACCGTTGGCGCTGACCGGCTCTCCAGGTCTTCCCATTCGGCCTGAAGCAGACGCAAATCGGTGACCGCGTGCTGGCTGACTGCAAGCTTCCCTGTCGCCAT
>CAYMQO010000296.1:0-3361 GCA_964392405.1 uncultured Marinobacter sp. | reverse complement strand
GAACCAGCCCTTATTTTTTCAATGCCGGCCTGTTCAACAGCGGTAATGATCTGCTACGCCTGAGCAATGCCTACGCCGCCGCCCTCACCCGAAGCGGGCTCGATTATGACATGATTTTCGGACCTGCCTATAAGGGCATTCCCTTGGCGACCGCAACGGCCATGTCCCTTGCCAGCAAGGGCGACAACCGACCCTGGGCTTTCAACCGGAAGGAAGCCAAGGATCATGGCGAAGGTGGCAATATTGTCGGCGCGCCCTTACAGGGCAAAGTACTTATTATTGACGACGTAATCACCGCCGGCACAGCAATTCGCGAATCCATGGCCATTATCGAGGCTGCTGGCGCCCGGCCCGCCGGCGTATTGATCGCCCTCGACCGGCAGGAGCGCGGCCAGGGCGACCTATCGGCCATTCAGGAAGTGGAACAGACCTACGATATACCGGTCATTAGTATCATTCGCCTGGAACAGATACTGGAATACCTCCAGAGCAACCCGGAGCTTGCCAGCCATGGGGATGCCATTGCGGCTTATCGTGACACTTACGGGGTTTGAGCGCCGTCCGCTTGCTGCTGTGACACAGCCCCGGTCCGGGAGGTCTGCATCTGGTATGCTGGCAGACTATACATATCCTATCCCAAGCCTCAACAAGAGTGTGACCGGTGCCTGAAACCAGACTGACGACCTGCCTTCTCGCTGCCTGCTGTTTGCTGTTTGCATCCCTGGCCGATGCCCGGATGTATCGCTATACCGACGAAAGCGGTCAGCTGGTGATCAGCAACACGGTTCCCCAGGAAGCCTCAACCCGGGGCTATGAAATCCTTAACAGCCAGGGTCGCGTAGTGGAACGCGTCGCACCGGCGCCGACCGAAGACGAATTGCGCCGCAGGGAAGAAGAAAAACGCCTTCAGGAACAGGCCGAGATCCAGCGCAAGGAAGATCAGGCGCTGCTACGCCGCTACCGCCACCCCGACGATGCCGTCCGCGCCCTGCACCGCAAGATCCGCGAGCTAGAAGGTCTGAATCAGCTCAAGCGGGGCAACATTTCGGTGATTGAATCACAACTGGACAGCGAGCACTCTCGCGCCGCTGACCTGGAACGCTCAGGCCGGGATATTCCCGAGGCCACCCTGCAAAAAATTGACCGGCTGGAAAGCCAGATTCGCGATATCGAGAAGGAGATCGAGAGCCAGCAGGCCGAGATCCGCCAGGTGAAAGAGCAATACCTGCAGGATATTGAGCGGCTGGAGGTCATCACTCCCCACGAACGTTCCCTGCCGCTGGACCCGTCAGAGCGGACTGCTGAGCCCGCGTCCCACTGACCTGCCCCATACCTGTCTCTATTCCGGAAAGGTTCGACTGGTCAGTCTGGTCACACCGTGGCCGTTTAGGTCACTCCGGCTTTCTATTTAGTGAGACCCTCAACAATTTACCAATTGGTCACTTGCGAGTGACTCTCATCTCTCCATAATCCCGCCATCAATTTCGTAAGCAGTGGCATTAGGGGGGGCCGACTTCCCGAATTTATCAGAACACCTGCCCTATTTTCCCTGACCGATCCAGACCGGCAGTGGCAGGTGATAAAAAATGCGAGGACCCCCCATGATGTCGTTAAGGCAGACGTCGCTTCCCCATATTCTCTTTATCATCCTGACACTGGCGCTGGCCGGCTGTGGCGACAGCGGTTCCGGCAGTGCAGCAGCGGGCCAGGACACCGGCAACAGCAGCACTCAGCAGAACGCCAGCAACACCGGCTCTGCGGACTCTGGTCCGGCTGCCGAGCAGAGCTTTATCCGCCCTGTCGGCGACGTTGATAACGGGAACAACAGGAACAACAACGACCGCGACAACCAGCCAGAGGTCATTGAAAACCCGATCCTGGCTGCACCGCTGCCCGTGCCTGTACCGGAAGGCGAAGGACCCGGTAACGGCAAAAACGCAGCCAGTGACGATAAAAAGATAGCAGACCAGGAGAAAAAGGCGGCCAGGGAAGAGCGGAAGAGAAAAGAGAAGGAAGAAAAGAGAAAACAAGAAAGAGAACGGAAGAAGCAAGAGCAGGAAAGGAAGAAAAAAGAGGAAAAAGAGAAAAACGCAGACGGCAAGGAAGAATCCGGGCAAAACGAACCTGATCCGATAGCGGAGCGCCCCTCCCTGCGCTGGGACAGTCCCATGACGCGGGAGGACGGCAGCAAGCTCTACCCCGGCGAGATCACTGGCTACAAGGTGTATTACAAGTTACTGCATCAGAAAAAATACAAGGCGATTGACGTGGAAGGTGCCCATATTGACCAGCTGGCGCTGGATAATTTCAGCCCGGGGGCCTATGAGTTCTCCGTCAGCACCGTCGACACCAACGGTATCGAAAGCCAGCGCTCCGACCCGGTGCAGGTGGATCTGATCTAACTGCTCGCTTTTATGGGATCGGGCCGTCGCCTCACGGCCCGACTCCGTTACCAGCGAAACAGCACCCAGCTCGGCACCAGCAGTCGCGTTCTGTCCTCCTTGATCCAGCCACCGCCATCCGCGGGTACCAGATAGTAGGACGGCCCCACGTTCGGCACCACCTTGATTTCCCGCACCTCACCATTGACCCGGTACTCGTAATACACCACATCCTCACCGGGACGGATAACAATTTCCGAGCCGGAAGGGCCCGGCTCGTATTCCGGAATCACCACCGGCTCATCCGGCATAACCGGCTTTTCATCCAGCGGCGAGCCTGCACCTTCCTCTGCGTTCGCCAGTGAAGTGCAGGCCAGACCGAGCACCAACAGCGAGATGACAGGTAGTTTCATGGTAACCTCTGTGGTCAGATAAGCCGCTAATACGGCACCTATTGCAAAAGCGTTGCACAAGCTACCCAAACCTTCAAACAGAATCCGGATTGTCCTTGCCATGAGTCAACCCCAGACGCCTCCCATTGTCCTCGTCGATGGTTCGTCCTACCTGTTCCGGGCCTTTCATGCCCTGCCGCCACTGACCACCAGCACCGGCCATCCAACCGGCGCTATCCGCGGGGTGATCAGCATGCTGCGACGGCTGGAGCTGGACTTTCCGGGCTCCAAAGTGGTCGTTGTCTTCGATGCCAAGGGCAAAACCTTCCGCAACGACCTGTACGAGGCTTACAAGGCCAATCGACCGCCCATGCCGGAAGACCTTGCTGTGCAGATCGAACCCATCCACGAGATTGTGGAAGCCATGGGATTGCCGCTGTTGATCGTACCGGGCGTGGAAGCGGATGACGTCATCGGCACCCTCGCCACGGAAGCCACCGCCAAGGGCGTGGATGTGGTGATCTCCACCGGCGACAAGGATATGGCACAACTGGTCAGTGACCATGTCCTGCTGATCAACACCATGAC
>CAYMQO010000295.1:0-3365 GCA_964392405.1 uncultured Marinobacter sp. | reverse complement strand
TGAGTGAGAATAGCGGCCATAATTGCCACGACAGCCTGCTCCTCGTGCCGGTGGATCGGATTGCCCAGACCGCCCGGGAGGCGGGCTTTAATCGCGTGGCGTGTGCCAGTGGCATGGCCGACGGTGAAATCGTGGACCAGGTGACTCGCTGCTATTCCCACCACCAGGCCGACGCCCGTGACCATCCGGAACGCCCTGACCGTCAGTAAGGATACCCGTGACAGATTCCCCGAATAAGCTGCCTGCGACCATCACCAACCCCGGCCAGCCACCCCAGGGAAAAACCTGGCCCTTGTGGATATTCTGCCTGATTCTTCTTGCCGGGCTTATCGGCGTGGGACTCTGGAGCTGGCAGCAGTCCCAGAGCCACCAGCAGCTGCAACAATCCCTGAGCCATATCACCGACCAGAACCGGCAACTGGAGCAACGCCTCAGCCAGGGCAGTAACGATCACAGCGGCCGGCTGCAAGGCCTGGAAGGCACCCTGCGGGAACAGCAGCAGCGGTTAAGTGAGCAGCAGCGGCAGATTGATCACAACGCACGGCAACTGCTGGATGCGGGCAACCGTACCCGCACCGACTGGCTGCTGGCGGAAGCGGAATATCTGCTGCGCATAGCCAACCAGCGACTGCTGATCGAACAGGATATTCGCGGCGCACTCGCTGCCCTCAATGCGGCGGATCAGGTTCTGCGGGAAACCGACGACGTGGGGGCCTACCCTGTGCGTGAGCAGCTCGCCCGGGAGATCATGGCGTTGCGCACCGTAACCGACGTGGACCGCACGGGACTTTATCTGCAACTTGAGGCCGCCCGTGAGACCGTGACCCAGTTGACGGATCAGGCCGTGATCGGCGGCGGTCAGCCTGCGCCCGACTCAGACCAGAACGCTGGTGAGAGCGCCCCCGATACCGAGCCGGGCACCGCCGCAAGGGCATGGCAGCGGATCACGGACAGCCTTGGCCAGATGGTTTCCATCCGCCGCCTGGACGAGCCGGTCAAACCCCTGCTGTCCCCGGACCAGAGCGCCTGGGCGCGGCTTAACCTGCAGCTCATGCTGGAACAGGCAGAACTGGCCGTATTGCGGGGCCATGAGGATCTGTACCGGCAAGCGCTGGACAAGGCGGTAATTTCGCTGGAAACCTGGTTCGACAACACCGATAACCGGGTGGCTGCCCTGCGGGACACGCTTGCCGGGCTCAGTGATCGGGAGGTCAATCCCGAGCTCCCGGATATCAGCGAATCCCTTGCCCTGCTCAAGGGCCGTATTGCCGGGCGGCATGGTAACGGCGGAGCAAAAGACCAGAGCGATGGTTCCGGCGGCGGAAGTGCTAATGGCGAGGACGACCCGTCATGATGCGGCTGGTGATCATTCTTGTTGTCGCGCTGCTACTCGGGGTCGGCCTGAGCCAGGGTCTGCAATATGACCTGGGCTATATCCGGATCAGTCTGGGCCATTACCTGATTGAGACCAATTTCTGGGTGGGGCTTACGCTGCTGGTGGGCTTCACGCTGCTTTTAATGCTGCTGATGTTCGTCATTCACCGGCTGACCCGCACGACCGGCACAGTGACCCACTGGCTGGCCCGCAGCCAGAAGCGCCGGGCCCGCCGGCGTACTACCGAGGGTCTGCTAGCCCTGGCCGAAGGCAACTGGCCCCATGCCCGTAAAAAACTCGAATCCTCAGCAGACCAGGCCGATACCCCACTGATCAATTACCTTGCCGCCGCCCAAGCCGCCTCCGAGGCTGGTGATCATGATGATGTGGCGGAGTTACTGCGCAAAGCCTATGAGAGCACGCCTGGATCTGACCTTGCAGTGGGCATCACCCAGGCCCAGTTGCAGCTTAACGCCAACCGGCTGGAACAGGCGCTGGCGACACTGGTGCGACTGCGGAAGCGGGCTCCCCACCACCCGTTTGTGCTCAAACTCCTGAAGAACACCTACTTGCGCCTGGAAGACTGGCGTGAACTGTCCCGGCTGTTACCGGAGCTTCGCAAACGCCAGCTGGGTGACCCGGAAGAGCTGGACCGGCTGGAACGTACGGTGTGGCACAATCTGCTCCATCGCGCAGCCGAGGAATGCCGCCGACAGGGCAATCAGGATCTGAGCCCACTCACCCGGCTCTGGGATGAACTGCCAGGCTCCATGCGCCGGGATGAGCATACCATTCGGGTTTACGCAGAGCTGCTCGCGAAGGCCGGCCATGAGGCCATGGCAGAGACATTGCTGCGTAAGGTGTTGCGGAATCACTGGAGTGATGAGCTGATCCATCTGTATGGGCGCATCTGCGGCGCCAAACCGGACGAGCAGTTGCTGGCGGCGGAGCGCTGGCTGCAGGACCGGCCCAACAATCCTGAGCTGCTATTGGCGCTGGGACGGCTGAGCTTGCGTAACGAACTCTGGGGTAAGGCGCGGGAGTATTTTGAGACCAGCCTGCATCTGCGGCGCAGTCAGGAAACCCTGGCAGAGCTGAGCCGGCTTAATGCCCATATGGGAGATGAGGAAGCCAGCCGGCGCCTGATGCAGGGCCTGGTAAAAGAAACGGGGCTGCCTGAGCTTCCTATGCCCCGGGCCTGAAGCCTGCTTAATCAATGCCGGTGCCTGACGGTCAGGAATAGCTCGTCAGTACGCCGGCGGGTTTTGGAGCCTTGCACTGCGCCATCCCTGGCGCTGTTCCGAAAGCCCCCCACCACTCCCTGTATCCTGTTACGTGGCCGCTGGCGTCAGGCCGTGGCCCTTTGCTTGCGGTTCTGACGCCAGTCACCGAAGTCTTCGATCAGTTTGAAGAACAACGGTACGAAGAAGAGCGCCAGCGAACTGGCCACGATCATGCCGCCAACAACCACGGTGCCGATTTCCTGCCGGCTGGCTGCGCCGGCGCCGGTGCTGAACGCCAGCGGCAGGGAGCCCACGATAAACGTCAGGGCGGTCATCATGATGGCGCGGAAACGCTGACGCGCTGCCTGGCTCGCGGCCTCCGTACTGCCCATGCCGGAGCGGCGGTTCTGCGCGGCAAACTCGACAATCAGGATGGCGTTCTTGGCCGCCAGACCAATAAGCACCAGCAGACCCACCTGGAAGTAGATGTCGTTGGGGAAGCCACGCAGCAGGGAAGCCGCGGCTGCGCCGAATACACCGAAAGGAACAGCGGTGGCAACTGCCAGCGGCAGCCCCCAGCGCTCGTACTGGGCGGACAGGATCAGGAAGACCAGCAGCAGGCCCAGGCCGAAGGCGATGGGCCCGGTGTCAGCACCGGCCTGCAACTGGTACGCCTCACCGGTCCAGCCCAACTGGGTGTTGCGGTCAAAGAACTCTTCACCCACGGCCCGTAGCGCCTCCATCGCGTCACCGGTGGTATAGCCCGG
>CAYMQO010000294.1:0-3376 GCA_964392405.1 uncultured Marinobacter sp. | reverse complement strand
AGCTCAGTCGTACCAGGCCGTTGACGTCAACCTGAAGGCTGCCGGAGCGGGTGAAGACTTCTTCGCCGAGGTTGTTCTGGACCGCCAGCCAGCCGTCATTGGCCAGCGCTATGTCCAGGTCCCTGCCGGTCTGCTGGAGCGGACCGGAGCTGAAGTCGGTGCCGGGGCGTTCGGTCATAGCGTAGGCGCGGGTTGGGTGGTGCTCGCCGAACACAGGCATGCTGCGAGCCTGGGCAAAGTCTTTCTTGAAGCCGGTGGTGTTGACGTTGGCAAGGTTGTTGGCGTGGGCCTGCTGCGCCTTCATGTTCTGCTTGGCGCCGGACATGCCGATGTAGATGGATTTATCCATGGGAAAACTCCTGCCGGAAATCTGACGGTTTTTCGTCGTTTCCGTGATTACTGCAGGAGTCGTGCCAATTGGTTTAGGCAAAGAGAGCTGTAGCGCAGATTCGGGCCCAACGGTACGGGGCTAAAGTCAGGAGCAGAGCCGGAGCATGGGGGTCCTTTTTCTCCACCGCAATTCACGGCCCGTCCCTGGACCGGCCTTGCTTCGCACCATCCATGGTGCTGTTGCGAAAAAGGACCCCCACACTCCGTCTCCTGGACGGTGGTGATAGCGCTCGAAAGACGGTAGGGTCAAGCGCAGCGATAGAGAGTCAAGTCATGCTCTCTTTCTTACCTCCGTTAACGGAGGTTGATAATCGTCTGGGTCACCGCATCCGCCGTCTCGATGGTCTTGGCGTTGGCCTGGTAGTTACGCTGGGCGATGATCAGGTTGACCAGTTCCTGGGACAGATCCACGTTCGACTCCTCCACCGAGCTTGGGGAAATCGACCCAAGGGTACCCGTCCCGGGTGCACCGAAGACCGGCTGGCCGGACTCAAACGTCTCAACCCAGTTGGTATCCCCTATCGGAGACAGACCGTCCGTGTTGGCGAACGTCGCCAGTGCGACCTGCCCCAGATTCTGCGACTGGCCGTTGGAGTAGCGGGCGAATATCACGCCGTCGCCAGAGACATCAAGGCCAGACAGGCGGCCGGTGGTGTAGCCGTTTTGCCGCTGATCCGTCACCCCAAAGGATGAGCCGTACTGGGTCGTAGCTGTCATGTCGATCATGAAGTTCGATGCGACGGGCGGATCGGCTATCGGCAAGGTTCCGCCGCTGGCGATGGTCAGCGGGCCGTCAGCGCCGTTGGGGTCGCCATTGCTGTCCTTGGGGGTCCAGTTGGAAATCAACAAACGGCCGGAGGGGTCTCCGCCGACCGAAATGAGCGTACCGTCGCTGCCGAATTCCAGCTCAAACCGGGCACGGGTCGGCTCGCCGTCGGTAAAGGGGGGATCACCCACATCTTCACCGTCGATCTGCACGTACATGGCCCAGACACTGTCCCCGCCGGACACAGGCTCTTTGACGAAATACTGGGTCATGGTGTGGGGGTTACCCAGACTGTCATAGATAATGGTGGAGGTGGCGTGATTGTAGGTTCGCTGATCATCCGGGCTGAACGTGTTGGTACGGGTGATCGACGGCTCAGCGGTGGCCAGCAGACCATCGGTGCCGTTCGCGGAACTTACACTTACTGACCGGTCCAGCACCAGCTCGTTGACGGTGCCTCGTTCAGTGACCGCAAAAACTTCGGTATCAGCATCATCTACTGAGCGTACCGCGAGATCGTTTCCGCGGCTGTCAATCAGCCGTAGCTGACCACCCTGGTTAGTAGCGTTGATGGTGTTCAGCGGCGAGTCGTTAATGGCGTCCTGCAACCAGTTCAGAGCCTCTGCCGGCGTGGAGACCTCGCTGGTATTGGGGATCGCGAACTCAGTGCCCTGAATCGTGAACCGGTAACCCGGCGCAATGTCGGCCGGATCGATATTCAGCGTGGTTCTTGCAGACGCCGTCACGCCGGACAACTCATTAAGCCGTTCGGCAATATCCCGGGCGGACTGGTCACCGTTGAATGTCAGCTCGAAGGAGCGGCCGTCTGAGTATGTGAATCTTAATGTGTCGGTCTCGGCCGGTGTGGGCGGATCCGCAGGATCAGCGCCAGGAGTCGTCGGGGTAAGCGGATTCACCTGATAGGACTGGCGGATGACTTCCAGTACCGGCTGACGGGAGTCCAGGTTCAACTGGGAATCAAACCGGGTGGTCCGTCTCGGCGCCAGGTTGTCGGTACTGATCTGCAGGTCGCCGCGCACACCGGAAATATTGCCATCGCGATCGGCCGGGTAGCCCTGCACGCGGCTGGCCTGGTTGTTCACCACAAAGCCGTTCTTATCAATACTGAACTGGCCTGCCCGTGAATACTGCACCTGGCCGTCCTTGTTAAGCACAAAGAATCCGTCGCCATCGATGGCCATGTCCAGACCATTCTGGGTGCCGCTGATGGACCCCTGGCCGAAGCTCTGCTTGACGTCCTGAACCTTGACGCCGCTGCCGATCGCCATCTGGCCAGAGCTCAGGAAACCACTGGAATACAGATCACCGAACTGGGCTTTGCTGCCCTTGAATCCCACAGTGCTGGCGTTGGCGATGTTGTTGCCGGTGACGTCCAGGTCAACCTGGGACGCCCGAAGCCCGCTGAGTCCGATATTAAAAGCCATGTTTGTTCCTCACTCAGTTGACTTGTTGTACTTCCGACAGGGGAATGGAGCCCATGCCGGCGAGATTCAGGGTGATACCACCGCCCTTGCCCAGGGATACGCTGTCCACATTGGCGCTCATCAGGGTCATCAGTTGCTCCATCCCGTGGGGATAGCTGCCGTGGGCACTGACGTAGTAGCGTCCCGGCGGCAACGGATTGCCGTTGCCATCCTCTCCGTCCCAGGTAAACGCATGCTGGCCTGGTGAGGCTTCACCCAGATCCAGCTGGCGAATGATTTCACCGGACGCGTCTTCAATATTGATGCGCAGGCCGCCGGTGCTGGCCGGTACGCTGACCACACCGTTCATTTCGCCATTCTCACCAAGGGTGCCGAAGTTGGCCGGTGCCAGTACGCTCTTGCCCACCATGGCGGACGCCTGCAGAGCCTGAGACGACCGGAATTCGCCGACGACCGAGTCCACCGTTGAGCTCAGCTTCTGCATCTCTTCCAGCGAGCTGAACTGGGCCAGGTCGGCGATAAACTCGCCGTTACCCTGGGGCTCCAGCGGGTTCTGGTTCTTCAGTTGGGCAATCATCAGCTCCATGAATTCGTTCTTGCCCAGATCACTGCTGCCGTTGGTCTTGCTGCCGTCCTGCTGTGTGCGGTACTGGGCCAGTACATCCGCAGCTGAAGTGCTGTTATCGATAATGCTCATTGATCAGTTCCCCGAACAGAATATCTGGCCTGTTACTGTTGTCCCAGGGTGAGTACGCGCTGCATCATGGTCTTGGCG
>CAYMQO010000293.1:0-3380 GCA_964392405.1 uncultured Marinobacter sp. | reverse complement strand
TGCCTGAAGATGGAGGAAACAGGCGATGAGTATGACCTGCAGTGTTTCCGGGATGACCATTCCGCGGAACCGTTTTCCGATGCCGGACCGTGATCTGGAGCCCGAGGGTGATGGTCTGCAGAAAGTGGTGCTGGCTGGCGGCTGCTTCTGGTGTGTTGAGGCTGTTTTCCTGACCCTCAACGGCGTACACGGGGTAGTTTCGGGCTATTGTGGCGGCGATGCCCAAAGCGCGAATTACGATGCGGTCTGTACCGGCCAGACCGGCCACGCCGAAGCGGTGCAAATCGAGTACGACCCGGCTGTTATCAGTTTTGGTGAGCTGTTGCGGGTCTTTTTCTCGGTGGCCCATGACCCTACCCAGTTGGACCGCCAGGGTAACGACCGGGGGCCCCAGTACCGCTCCGCCATTTTCTATGCAACCCCGGAGCAGCGCCAGGTGGCGGAGGATTATATCCGTCAGATTGACGAAGCCGGTGTTTTTGCCGACCCTGTGGTCACCCGCCTTGAGCCGCTTGAGGATTTTTATGTGGCCGAGGAGTACCATCAGAATTTCGCCGGGAAACATCCCCGGCAGCCCTATATCATGGCGGTCGCCGAGCCGAAACTGAAAAAAGTCAGGGAAGTCTATCCGGACAGGCTGAAAACAGTCTGAAGGGTTTCAGGTCAATTGGTCTCTGCAGCCGCCCACAGCGGAGAAATGTCCATGACCACATCTGCAGCAGGCTATGACCTGACTCCCCTGCCATCTGAGGAAATTGACCGGCTGGCGGCCGGGTTAACGCCCGACGAGCGCGCGGTGATCCTGGACCACGGTACCGAGCGCCCGTTCTGCGGCACCCTGCTGGACAACAAAAAGGAAGGCGTTTATCACTGTCGCCTGTGTGATCTGCCGTTGTTCAGTTCGGCTGCGAAATTCGACTCAGGCACTGGCTGGCCGAGCTTCTTCGAGCCCTTCGACAAGGACCACATCCGCTACCTGGAAGACAACAGTCTGGGTATGCGCCGTGTCGAAGTTCGCTGCCCCCGCTGTGACAGCCACCTGGGACACGTCTTTCCGGATGGCCCTCCGCCCAGCGGGCAGCGTTACTGTCTCAATTCGGTGGCGTTGAGGTTTCACGAGCGCTGAGTGACCGGTTTCCGGCGTCTGGTGAAACGGCTGTTTTTTGTAGTTCAGACCCCGGTCACAAGCCGGACCGACCCTGCTCGCCACTTGTACCGCGACGGATCCGGGGGGTTATAATCATCGGCTTTTCATACTCCGATGGAGCCCCGCAGCCCGATGAACCGCCCCCGGACCAACCCTCTTACTGAGTCTGCGACCCTGTTGCGTCGTATTGGCGTGATCGTGGGGTCGTTTGGTTTGACGGCAGCCTACAGCCTGAGGGTACTGGGGCGGGCATCCGTACGTCGACTCGATCGCCGCACTGTCGATGCCTACACCCGTGGCTGGTCAGCACGACTGCTGCGCATGGTCCGGGCCAGGGTGACGGTTACCGGAAAGGTGCCGGATTTTGGGGATGGCCGGCGTTATATTATCGTCTGCACCCACGCCAGCCATTACGACATTCCTGTTACTTTTGTTGCCATGCCCGGCTCCATCCGGATGCTGGCCAAAAAAGAGCTGTTCCGGATTCCACTGCTGGGCCGGGCCATGAAGGCGGCGGAGTTTCCCTCCATTGATCGCCACAACCGCCACCGCGCCGTTCAGGATCTCGCCCGGGCCCGGGCAATGATGGAAAGCGGCATTGTTCTGTGGGCAGCGCCGGAGGGCACCCGCTCCGGTGATGCCAGGCTACAGCCATTCAAGAAGGGGTGCTTTCATCTGGCGCTGGATACGGAGGCCGTGGTGGTGCCCATGGCGATTCGGGGTGTGCATAATGTTCTGCAGGCCCGCAGCTGGAAGATCAACCTGGGACAGCCGGTGGAGGTGCGGGTTGGCGTTCCGATCGACGCCTCGGGCATGCGTAAGGACCAACTGCCGGAGTTGATGGCGCAGGTCAGAGCGCAGATGGAAGCCCTGCTGGGTGATGGCGAGGCGGTGTAGGAAACGGCGGGGAACTCTGCCTCACAGGGCTGGGAGCGTGCCGGTTTGTGCAGCCCCGATCACCGTACTCGCCAGGTAGCCCGTATAACAAAGGTACACTATGAGCAGCAGGCCGCCTTCCCAGCGCCGGATCAGGCGCTTTCCGCCAAAGAGTCCATAGCCCATCAGGAACAGTCCCACGGTGACTGCTGTCATGACCGTCCAGTCGCGATAAAGAACCACGCTGTCGACGACCATGGGTTCGATCGCGGCCGCTATACCCACCACCGCCAGGGTATTGAAGATACCCGACCCCAGGATATTGCCCAGAATCAGGTCGTGTTCGTTTTTCCTGACGGACGCGATGCCGGCAGCCAGCTCCGGCAGAGACGTGCCAATAGCGACAATCGTCAGCCCGATGATCAGGTCGCTGATGCCCAGGGACTGGGCGACAAAAACCGCTCCCCATACCAGCATCCGGGAGCTGACCAGCAGCAGGGTCAGTCCGACGACGACCCAGATCAGCGCCCGTTTCAGGGACATTTCGCTGGAGGAAACCTCCACTTCGGCCTCACCCCCCAGCGGGTCGCCCTTGCCGCGGATGCCCTGAACAATGGACCAGCCCATGATCATCGCAAAGGCTGCCAGCAGTACCCAGCCGTCCAGACGCGTCAGCTCCCCATCCAGCAACTGCCAGCCGGCGAGCAGGGTGATGCCTAGCAGAATGGGCAGTTCCTTGCGCAGGATCTGGGAATGAACCGCAATGGGGCTTATCAGGGCGACGAGGCCAACGATCAGGGCAATATTGGTGATGTTGGAACCATAGGCGTTGCCAAGGGCCAGCCCGGGGTTGCCATCCGTCGCAGCGATGGCCGATACTGCCAGCTCAGGTGCGGAGGTACCGAAACCGATAATGACCATGCCAATCAGAAGCGGCGGCATGCCGAGGTGAACTGCTGTCGCCGCAGCGCCATCCACGAAGCGATCTGCGCTCCAGACCAGCAACACAAGACCGGCGACTATGGCGAGCAGGGCAAGCAGCATCTTACATCCTCTGTATCAACAGGCGCGAGCCACGGCAACACAGCGGGCCGGGCGCGTCGCGAACCGAAAGGCGACGACGTTACAGCAAAAATGCCATGAAGGTAAGCACCCGGTAATCCCCTATAGCGACAGTTACGTGTTTACCCCAACATCCGACTAAAGTTTCGGTGACCCGACGCCCCGAATGTGCACATCATGGTGACCGAAAAAATCAGATTTTCTTCGGGTATGTCAACTGTACTTGTGAATAGTTGGCACGCTCAGCATTTTGTTATTCCGACAAAACCGGGATAATCTCACGCTTCCCGGGCAA
>CAYMQO010000292.1:1281-3387 GCA_964392405.1 uncultured Marinobacter sp. | reverse complement strand
CGGGCGAAGTCAGCAGACAGGATGGATGGGGCGATCAGTGCAGGCTGTTTCATGAGGGTCTCGTCAACGGCTTAATCCAGGCATGGCTGCAAGAGGCGTCCGGCCTCCTGTGGTAAAATTCCCGTGCCTTGAAACAGGTCCGGTCCCTGGCGTTATGGAATGACGGGAACCGGAGGCGGATGCCGGGCACGGGAGTCCGGTTGAAACGGGTCGTATTCTAACAGCTCTTAACGGGGAATGTCCGTGGCCATTGCGGAAAAGCGTTATCTCGGAACAGCAGACAGTTTGATAGCCGGACTGGCGGTCCTGGGCATGGTGGCCCTGCTTGCCGCGCCCGGCCCCGTCAGGGCTCAGGATCCGGCAGCGGATAGTGCTCCGGAGGTTGCCGAGGATGCAGCTGTAGACGTTTCAGGCCCGGTGGAACGCTTTTTCATCCGCTCGACCGGGGACGCTGGCATGCTGGCCCAGCGCTATCCTCATCTTGCGGTCTGGCTGGAGCCGGACGGGGCGCCGCGGGTACTGGCGCTGGTGGAGCCCGAGGCTGTGTCCCCGGCCAGAGGTGCCGCCGTCATTCTGGCGGATGAAGGCCAGTCTGCGAACCACGCTCTGGTTGAAGTTTTACGACGACAGCTGACGGAAGCCGGCTGGGCGGCGCTGTCGCTGGGCAATGATGAGCTCAGCCCGAGCCTGTTACTGGCCAGGCAGCGGCTCGCGGTTGACGCGCGGGCGTCTGACGAGCAGGTCGACGGTCAGGACCAGCCGGTGATGATTGATGTTAATGATCAGGCGGCAGAGGATCTGGTGGCGGCTCACCAGGCTGAAATGAATGCACGACTGGATGCGGCGGTCAGTTGGTCCCGGGGCCAGGGCTATGAGTCGGTGATGCTGATTGGTATCGGACGCGGTGCGGCAGACATCAGCCGTTATCTGCCCTTGGCACCGGAAGCCGTGTCCCGGATGGTCTGGATTACGCCCCGCTTCGAAAACCGGACACCGGATGAGCTGGTGTCTGTGCTGGCGGCCAGCGCCGTGCCGGTGTTGGAGCTGTATCCGTCGAAGGCAACGGATGTGGCTCAGCGCCGCGCTGCTTTTCGGCGAGCCGGGCGGCCGGGGTTTGAAGCTGTACCGGTGCCCCTGAGAAGCAACGAGGTGCATCGCCATGGGGTGGCGATTGCCAGCCGTCTGATTGGCTGGGCCGCTGACTGACTGGATCAGCGGCTCAGGCGTTCCCGCCGCTTGATCACATCCCAGGCCTGTTGCAGCCGGAGAAGCTGGTCCCGGGCCCTGGCCTGCTCGGATTCGGTCAGATCGTTGCCCAGCTTATCCGGATGATAACGGGAGACTTCTTTCCGGTACCGGCGCTTGATATGGATAAAGCTGTCTCCCGCCTGTACGCCAAGAATGTCGTGGGCTTCCTGCAGGGTTTCCGGCTTTGGTGGCGGCGCGCTGGTCCAGACTTCCTGGCGGTAGAGTCGGAACATCCGGTCCATTGCCGCCAGCGGCAGCCCCAGCTGGTAGAAGGCATCTTCACATCGGTAGCGCCGGGGCTTGTCGGGCTGTCCGAAGAGCTGGGCACAGTGACAGAAGCACAACCCCATCAACAGACTGGTACGCCGGGACCAGGGGCCCATCAACCGGAAACTGGCCAGTTTGAGGGTCGACAGTGACGCCGTGTCGCGGCCCTGATGAAAGCGGCGAATCGCCTTGCGGCGTTGGCGTGGGTTCAGGGCCAGTCCGGTCATCAGATGTTGGGCAAAGCGAATGTCGCTCTCGGTGACCCGGCCATCTGCTTTAGCCAGATAACCCAGACAGTAAAACAGGGCGTTGCGGGCGCCGCGGCCCATGGCATAACGACTGACCAGTTCGCTGGGACGATGACGACAGGCAATAAAGCCTGACAGCAGTTCGTCCAGTAGCGCGTGGGTTTGAGGCGGCAAAATGTCGTGGTCGTTTTCGCTCATGGTTTTACGGTTGTCAGGATTGCGTCAGCATCCGGTCAAGTTGTGCCAGTCGTTCCGGCGTGCCGATATCCATCCACTGCCCCCGATGGTGCAGGCCGTAGACTTCACCCCCGGCCATGGCCGCCTTGAGTACGGGCGCCAGTTT
>CAYMQO010000292.1:0-1181 GCA_964392405.1 uncultured Marinobacter sp. | reverse complement strand
TGCGGATATGGTGGACGATCAGCGGGTCACCACCGGCTTTCAGCAGGGGTTTGGGAGTGGTGAGCGTGAGCGGACGCATACGTTCGCCCTTGCCCGCTGCCAGAATCATGGCTTTCACGGACGGATATCCCCGCCATGGCTTTCTGGTGATGTGCCCAGCTTATGGTGGAGGGCAGGGGTGACGTCATCCAGCAGCCACTGGTGAAAATGTCGCAGGGCCGGCAGCGGGCGGCTGGCTTCCACCAGGTAATTGACCGTGCGGGGAATATCGGCGAGGTAACCGCTCTTGCCGTCGCGCAGGTACAGGCGGGCGAAGATACCGGCCGCTTTAAGATGGCGTTGCATGCCCATCAGCTCGAACCAGTGTCGGAACGTATCACTGTCAGCCTGATGGAGACCGGCTTCCTTGCTCAGAATGCGGAAGTCCTCGAGCCAGCCCTGGCGCCGGGCGGAAGGCCATTCGATGTAGCAGTCCTTGAGCAGCGAGACAATATCGTAGGTAATGGGTCCGACGACCGCGTCCTGAAAATCGATAACGCCCGGAACGTCGGTATCAGGTCGCACCAGCAGGTTGCGGGAATGGTAGTCCCGGTGGACCGGCACCTGGGGCTGGGCCAGGGCACTGTCCCGCAGAAAGGCAAAGGTGGTTTCCAGCATGCTGCGCTCGTCATCACCGATTTTCATCTGCAGCAGGCCTTCCAGTAACCAGTCCGGGAAGAGATTCATTTCCCGGTCGAGCAGGGCTTCATCATAGGGCGGCAGCGGGTAGTCCTCGCTGTCGGGCACCTGCTGGATGCGGATTAGCTCGGCCATCGCTTCGCTGTACAGTTCGTCGGCCGTGACGCCATTAAGGCGGCCCAGCAACAGCCGGTCCCCGAAATCTTCCATCAGCAGGAAGCCCTGTTCGAGATCTTCCGCGAACACTTCCGGGGTGGCAATACCGTAGTCGCGCCAGTGTCTTGCCAGGGCCACGAAGGGGTAGGAGTGTTCCTGCTCCGGGGGCGCATCCATGACGATGGCCGTTGTCGGCTTGCCATTTGCCGTTTTTCCGCTGGCCCTGAAATATCGGCGAAAGCTGGCATCACCGCTTACGGGGGTCAGATGGGCGCGATCGAAGCCCGGGTACTGGTGAACCCAGGTGGTGAGCTTTTCCAGGCGCATGTCCATAGTGTTGATGCCTT
>CAYMQO010000291.1:0-3389 GCA_964392405.1 uncultured Marinobacter sp. | reverse complement strand
GCGGAACGGGCGGGCGGGGGTGCCTTCCGGAACGAAAAACGCAGTTTTTCGTTCTGGAACCCACTCCCGACACTCCACCACCCCGATGATTCCACCGCCCCCCATCACGCCACTATCCGCAAAAGCGCTAGAGGCCGGCGACAGCGATCCCCCCAAGCTTGGTCTCCAGATACTCCTCAATACCCTCCTGGGCCCCTTCCCGCCCCAGGCCGCTCTCCTTCATGCCACCGAAGGGCGCCGCCGCACTGGTCGGGTTGATGTCGTTGATGCCGATAATGCCAAACTCCAGCGCCTCAAAAACCCGCATACAGCGAGACAGATTCTCCGAATAGATATAAGCCGCCAGCCCGTAACGGGTGTCATTGGCCATGGCAATGGCCTCTTCCTCGGTGTCGAACGGAATGACCGCAGCGACCGGGCCAAAAGTTTCTTCCCGGTAGATCAGCATCTCAGGGGTGACGTCCGCTAACAGCGTCGGTGCGTAGAAATGACCACCAGCCAGTTCCGGGGTTTGCAGGCGTTCGCCACCGTTCAGCACTCGTGCGCCTTTGGCGACAGCGTCTTTGACCTGGTTGTCGACCTTGCGCACGGCCACGTCGTTGATCAGCGGGCCGATGCGGACGCCTTCGTCCATACCGTTTCCTGCTTTCATGGAGCTGATGCGTTTACTCAGCTCATCCAGAAACGGCGTGATCACCTCACGCTGCACCAGAATCCGGTTCGGGCTGATGCAGGCCTGGCCGGTGTTGAGGAATTTCACCAGTGACAGCCCCTTGGCTGCATGGACCGGGTCGGCGTCGGCGAAGACCAGCGCTGGGGCGTGGCCGCCGAGCTCCATGGAAACCCGCTTCATATGGCGCGCGGCGCGTTCGTTCAGCAGTTTGCCGACGGCGGTGGAGCCGGTGAAGGTCAGCTTGCGTACTCTCGGGTCTTCACAGAGAGCGGTCCCCACCGGTACCGGATCCTTTTTGGTGATCAGGTTGAGCACGCCCTTGGGAAAGCCCGCCTCCTCGAAGATACGGAACATGGCCATGGCACACAGCGGAGTACTCTCTGCCGGCTTGAGCACCACCGTGCAGCCAGCTGCCAGCGCAGGCCCGACCTTGCGGGTGATCATGGAGATGGGGTAGTTCCAGGGGGTGATGGCGCCGACTACGCCCACCGGCTGTCGCTGGACCCAGAAGCGCTGGTCCGGCCGGGCCGAGGGGATGCTCTGGCCGTACAGGCGCTTGGCTTCCTCGGCAAACCAGAGCAGGAAGTCGGCACCATACTGGACCTCGTTCAGGGACGCTCGCAGTGGTTTGCCCTGCTCCCGGGTCATCAGTTCGGCCAGCTCCTGTTTCTGTTCCATCATCAGCTGCCAGGCCCGGTAAAGCAGCGCGGACCGTTCGTAAGCCGTGGTGCGACGCCAGCTGAAGAACGCTTCATGCGCGGCCCCGATAGCCTGGTTGATCTCGGCGGCAGAGGCATCCGGCACCTGGCCGATGATCTCGCCGTTGGCGGGGTTGGTCACTTCAAAGGTGTGGTCGGTATCGACCCAGGTGCCGTTAATATACATGCTTACGTACCTTGTCGTTGTAGGGGGTCTGGTAAGGTATTTTCGTAAACATCCTACTTATCCCGTCGAAGATCAACCATGGCAAGGTCATGGCGGACGGGTTCGCGACGATTTGATGAAGCGGTAACCTCAGGCCCTGTCGCCGGGGACCATGCAGTTCCGGCCGCCGCGCTTGGCCTGGTAGAGCCTCTGGTCGCACAGGGACAAGAGGTCGCGGATGGATCTCATGCCTTCATCCCAAGTGACAACACCGCCGCTGATGGTGACGGTAAAGGGCTGGTCTTCCTCGTTGCGAAAATCCTCTTTCTCGGTGGCTTCGCGAAGGGCCTCTGCGACCTGAAGTGCGTCCGCACCGTTGGTATTGGGCAGCAGGATCAGGAACTCTTCGCCACCAGTACGGGCGACCACGTCGGTACGACGGACCCGGGCGGTGACCAGACGGGCAAACTGGATCAGCACCTGGTCGCCGACCAGGTGGCCCCAGGCGTCGTTGATCTGTTTGAAGTGATCCAGATCCAGTGAGATTACTGAAAACACTTCGTCGTAACGCTCGGCCCGGGCGATCTGGATCTCAAGAGTACGCATCATGTGGCGGCGGTTGAACAGTCCGGTCAGCTCATCAGTCATCGACAGCCGTTCCAGTTCGAGCTCCAGCTGCTTGCGCTCGGTGACGTCCGTTACCATGCCGTGCCAGATGGTGCGGCCCACTTCATCTTTTTCCGGCTGGGCAACGCCTTCCATCCAGCGCACTTCAGTCCCCAACCGGACCCGGTACTGGCAGCGCCATTCTTCCTGCGCCGCGGCTGATTCGGCGATCGTCGCACGGACGCGCTTGAGATCCTCATCGACGATGATTTCCAGGATGGCTTCCGGGGCCTGCAGCAGGATCTCTGGCGGAATGCCGTAAAAATCAATGCTCTTTCGGCTGACATAGCTGAAACGGAAGTCGTTGTCCGGTTCCAGTATCAGGGTATAGATCACACCCGGCAGCGATTCTGCCAGCCGTTGCAGACGGTGCTGGGTTTCTCGCTCGTCAGAGATGTCCAGGTGTGTGCCACACACCCAGTTGTAGGTCAGGTTCTTGTCCTGCAGGCGCCGGCCGCGGGTATGTATCCAGCGCCAGTGGCCGAGTTTATGCCGCAGCCGGACAACGCAGTCGAAATAGGGGCTCTCGCCGCGCAGGTGGCGAATCATCTGAGCCCGGGCTCTTTCCCGATCACCGGGATGGCTGAGGGACTGCCAGAGCTCATAGGTCATGGGCATCAGCTCGTCCGGCCGATAGCCCAGCATCTCGGACCAGCGCTGATTGACGACCACGTCGCCGGTATCCAGGTTCCACTCCCAGGTACCTGCCCGGGTGCCGTCAAGAATCGCCTGTAGCCGGGCTTCCGGTAAAAGATCGGGTGTGCTGGTCATGGCGCCTTCTGATTGAACGGGGTTGGAACCTGTGCACTGCATGATAGCGGGGCTGGTCCACCAAAAACAGCGGTCTCCGGAGCATAACCCTTTTACGCCGGATCTGCCGTTTTAAGGCGCTGGCGGTTAACTCCGGCTCGTGGCTGGTGGTGCAATGCAAGAGCGACACAGATCACAGATTGATCAAGTGAGTCGACGTCCCGAATTATCGCCTTGTGCAAGTATCAAGAGACATTATTACCAATATGTCATAACAGGGCAGAATTCCATCAATTTCTGCCATCCGCCATCCGCAAGCCGAAGCTTTCTGGTCGACAGTGGCTCAGAGCGCCACTGAAGGCTTTCTTTACAGACCCCAAATGCCGGTAGTGCGGGAGCAGCGCCGGGTTTGCCGGAGCAGGCGTCGGATCAGGCC
>CAYMQO010000290.1:0-3396 GCA_964392405.1 uncultured Marinobacter sp. | reverse complement strand
CGCTGAACAGTTACGAGAACCGGGTCTACCAGGTGGGGCTGGATGATCAGCCGCCCATGATCGCCAAATTTTACCGTCCCGGTCGCTGGACGGAGGAGCAGATCCGCGAGGAGCACACCTTTTCCCTTGAACTTGCCGAGGGTGGCGTGCCCGTGGTCGCGCCCATCACTCTGGCCTCAGGCACAACCCTTGGCCGCGAAGGCCCGTTCCTGTTTGCGCTGTTTCCCCAGCGGGGCGGCCAGGCTCCGGACACCAGCATACCGGATACCCTGTACCGGCTGGGTCAATGGCTGGGGCAGCTTCACAACATTGGTGACCTCGAGCCCTTCCGGCACCGGTCAGCCATGGACATCCTGCCCGCCATCCAGGGGTCCAGTCGCTATCTGACGGACAATGGCTGGGTACCGGCCGACCTGCGGCCTGCCTGGGATAGCCTGATCCCGGATCTGCTCAGGGAGTGCGAACGCCTTATCGAACAGGCCGGGGACGTCCACAGGCTTCGACTCCATGGGGATTGTCACGCCGGCAACATTCTGGTGCGGGAAGAGCAGCTGCTGTTCGTCGACCTGGACGACTGTCGTACCGGGCCTGCCATACAGGACCTGTGGCTGTTACTGAACGGGGATGACCTGGAGCGCAGCCAGCAATTCGGCGAACTGCTGGAAGGCTATGAGATGTTCCGGGACTTCAACCGTCGGGAGCGCTATCTGATCGAGCCCCTGCGGTGCTTCCGGCAGCTTCACCACTGCGCGTGGCTGGCCCAGCGCTGGGATGACCCCGCCTTTCCACGGTTTTTCCCCTGGTTCGGACAGCCCCGGTTCTGGTCCGATCAGATCCTTTCGCTGCGGGAGCAACTCGCGGCGTTACAGGGCCCGGTACTGAATATTCCCGGCCAATACTGAATCCTTTAAAATCTGTGGAGTCGCCATGAGCAAGCCTGAGGCTACGTATACCGTTCGCAGTCTGATCCTGACCGCCATAGTCAGCATTATTGCGACAGTGCTGGTACTGGAGTTCAGCGGTAAAATCGTACACAGCCAGGACAAGGACCAGGTACCGGTAGGGGATTTCCAGGCGGTCCATGTAGGGCCCGGGGAGGACTTCCGCATGTCATCAAGAGCGTCGGGGCTCCACGCCGTCTGCCAGAACGGTTATCTGGCCATCGCCGCCGATGCGGACCCCAATTACCGGGGCATTCTGGTGGACTACCGGAACCGGGGCGTGCGCTGCCTGCCGGCCCCGGATGCCGCAGACACCGGGGACGCCGGCGAGTAACCCGAGGACATCACCATGACCGCATCCCGCAAGCCCAAGCCCAGCCACCGGCTCGATACACTTTATGCGAGCGAGCAGCCCCGTCAGGACTTCCGTTTTGACGAGTCCGTGGCCCGGGTCTTCCCCGACATGATCCGTCGCTCTGTGCCCGGCTACACCACCATCATTCCGATGATCGAAGTCATTACCGAGCAGTACGTCCAGCCGGGCTCCAATTGCTACGATCTGGGCTGCTCTCTGGGTGCCTCGACCCTGGCCATGCGCCACGGCATGCCCCATTCCGGCTGCACCCTGGTAGGCGTAGACAATTCACCGGCGATGATTGAGCGTTGCCAGCATTACATTGCACTGGACGATCACCCGCTGCCGGTGACCCTGCGTTGTGAGGATATCCTGGACACGCCCATCACCGACGCGTCCGTAACAACCCTGAACTTCACCCTGCAGTTTGTGGAACCCGAACGACGCCTTGAACTGCTGACCCGTATTGCCCAGGCAACCCGTCCGGGTGGTGTCATCATTCTCTCCGAGAAGATCCGCTTTGAGGATGAGCAGGAACAGCAGACCCAGATCCGCCTGCACCATGAATTCAAACGGGCCAATGGCTACTCGGACCTGGAGGTCAGCCAGAAGCGCAGTGCCCTTGAACAGGTACTGATCCCCGAAACCCTGGCCGGGCACCGGCAACGCCTGGAAGCCGCGGGCTTCGAGAACGTCACTGTCTGGTATCAGTGTTTCAACTTCGTTTCCATGCTGGCCTTCCGGCCGAACTGATGAGGCGCCCCATGCTGAACTGGAAAACCACCTGGTCAGACATGTTCCAGCGGCTGGAAAAAGAAGGCTGGCAGGACTGGGCCGATACCATCCGTGATCAGCTCCACCAGCGCTTTGAGGAGAACCCCCACGGCGACCTGCCCCGATGGCAGGCGGCGCTGGCCAGGCTGCCCGAGCGACGGGACGCCCTGCTGTACTGTGACCGGGATGAGGTCACGGTTGAGAGCCTGATTCCGCTCTCCACCCCCGAGACAGAGTCCCTGGAGCAGGGCCTTCGCGGCCTGATGCCCTGGCGCAAGGGGCCGTTTCGCTTCTTCGGCACGCGGATCGAGACCGAATGGCGATCGGACTGGAAGTGGGATCGTGTCGCACCGGCACTCAGTGATCTCACCGGACGCCGGGTCCTGGACGTCGGCTGTGGCTCGGGATACCACCTCTGGCGCATGTACGGCGCGGGTGCCAGTGAAGTCATCGGTATCGATCCGGGCCTGTTGTTTCTGTGCCAGTTTATGGCGGTGAAACGGTATCAGCCGACGGCGCCGGTCGACCTGGTGCCCTTGCGTATCGAGGATCTCCCACGGCCACTGGAGTACTTCGACACCACCTTCTCCATGGGGGTTCTGTATCACCGGCGCTCACCGGTCGACCATCTGCTGGAGCTCAAGGATACCCTTCGCCCCGGCGGCGAGCTGGTGCTGGAAACCCTGGTGGATGACGGTCCGGAAGGCTATGCCCTGATGCCCGAAGACCGCTACGGCCGCATGCGCAATGTCTGGTTCCTGCCGTCCTGCCCTACGCTGCTGCGCTGGATGGCCCGGGCGGGCCTGGAAGACGCCAGGGTGGTGGATGTCACCGTGACCACAACGGAAGAACAACGGTCCACCGACTGGATGCAGTTCCAGTCATTGGAGCATTTCCTGGATCCGGAAAACCCGGAGCTGACCGTTGAAGGTTATCCGGGGCCGCGGCGGGCGATTCTGATCGCTCGCAAGCCCGGGAAATAAGCGGGAAGAGAACGATAAAGGCCGCCGGCAAGGCGGCCTTTATCATTTACGCCGGCTGGAACTGACCGACCGGTCGCCAGTGATCAGCCGCCGAAGGGGTGGCGCATGGTAATGGTTTCGACCCGGTCCGGGCCGGTGGAAATAATATCGATGGGCGCCTCGATCTGTTCTTCCACGAAGCGAATATAGGCGCGGGCATTGGCCGGCAACTGTTCAATGGATGTCAGTCCCACAGTGCTCTCGCTCCAGCCCGGTAGCTCGGCATACACCGGCTCGATCAGGCTGTAGTCTTCCAGATTGATCGGCGGACGGCTCATTTCCCCGGTGGGTGTCTTGTAGCCGA
>CAYMQO010000289.1:0-3401 GCA_964392405.1 uncultured Marinobacter sp. | reverse complement strand
GGCGTGTTGTCCTTGGGATAAAAATAGATGACAACGTTTTTGCCCCGGAAGTCTGACAGACGAACGGTCTGGTCCCCGGTTGCCGGCGCTTCAAAATCAGTCACAATCTGGTCAAGTTCTGGCTTTGCCATGGGTTCTCCCTTGTTTCCCTTGTGTCGGTTGACACCCAAGATTACCATAACCGTTTTACCTGCACGGAGTCCTTATGATTACTGGTAGCCTTGTCGCTCTGGTGACGCCCATGCACCCGGATGGCAACATCCACTGGGAGCAGCTGGATGCCCTGGTGGATTTTCACATCGAAAACGGTACCCATGGCATTGTGGCCGTTGGAACCACCGGCGAGTCATCCACCCTGACACCATCAGAACACCTCAAGGTGATCGAAAAGATCATCAAACGGGCGGCAGGCAGGATTCCGGTCATCGCGGGTACCGGCGGTAACTCCACCCACGAAGCCATCGCGCTGACCACAGAGGCGGCAAAGCTTGGGGCAGATGCCTGCCTGCTGGTGGTGCCTTACTATAACAAGCCGACTCAGGAAGGCCTTTACCGGCATTTCCGAACCATTGCCGAGTCCGTGCCCGATGTCAGCCAGATCGTCTATAACGTTCCCGGTCGCACCGCTTGCGACATGTTGAATGACACGGTTGTGCGCCTGGCGGATGTGCCAAACATCGTGGGCATCAAGGACGCTACCGGTAACATTCCCCGGGGCATTGAGCTGATCCAGGCCCTGGGGGGCCGCATGGCGGTCTATTCCGGGGATGATGCGACCGCCGCCGGACTGATGCTCGCGGGTGGTAAGGGCAATATTTCCGTTACGGCCAACGTTGCGCCCCGGCAGATGGCGCAATTGTGCGAAGCGGCCATGAGTGGCAATGAAGAAGAAACTGAACGCCTGAATAACCTGCTTGAGCCCCTGAACCGCAAACTGTTTCTGGAAGCCAACCCGATACCGGTCAAATGGGCCCTGCAGCGCATGGGGCGGATCGACACTGGCATCCGGCTGCCACTGACACCGTTCAGTGAGAAGTTCCACGGTGAGGTTGAAGAGGCTCTACAGGCGGCGGGCGTAATCTGAATGAATGATCGTATCCGTGCTCCGGAATTCCGGCTTCGCCCAATCGTGCTGGGCCTGGCGTTGGTCACGCTGGCGACCAGTGGCTGCAGTCTGATCAAAGACCGCTCTGACAGCTATGCGACGGCTCAGCAGTCCCAGCCGCTGAAAGGCATCGACGGCCAGCCACTGCCACGTCAGCGTCCAGAGATGCCCATCCGTAACATTTCAGGGTCAGGCACGCTCAACGCCGAGGTGCCCGCACCACCCGATATGACGTCGGAAATTCTGGACCAGAACTATGTGGTTGAGTCCGTTAACGATCAGTCCTGGTTGCTGGTGAACGAAGTACCTGGCCGCATCTGGCCTGCCGTCGCTGCCTGGATGAATGAAAGCGGGCTGTCGGTGGCCCAGGACAGCACCCAGTTGGGGGTGATGCAGAGCGACATTGTCAACTTCAGCCGCCGGGCCCGGTCACTGGTAGGGCTGGACGAAGCCACCGCCGATGAGCCGCGGTTGATCGTACAGGTACGGCTGGCGCCTGGTGTGCGCCGCAAGACCACTGAAGTACAGATTCGTCCGATTACCGTCGCTGGCAGCGGCGGCACTCTGCAGCCGTGGCAGGATGAGCCCATGGACCAGCAGCTCGAAGAAAACCTGCTGGAAAACCTCTCATCCTTCCTGCAGGCGCGGGAGGACAGCCGCTCCTACTCCAGGGCGGCCCTCGCCATGGGCAACGAATCCCGGGTGAGTCTGCTGGAGGCAACCGCAGAGCGGGACCAGGCGATTGCCATCGACCTGCCTTACGACCGGGTCTGGGGTGAAATTCGCCGCGTACTGGATGACGAGAACATTCCGGTACTTGATCTGGACCGTTCAGCGGGTTATTTCCTGGTGGACGGCCGTGCCGAGGATGAGCGGCGTCGTGGCTGGCTGACAAGCTGGTTCGCCGGCGACGAAGTGGCGCCAGAAGCCACCAACCGTATCCAGTTGAGGGAAGAAGATGGTCAGGTGGTTATTACGGCCGAGCGGGCGGATGACTATAATGGCAGCAACTATTCCCATTCGCTGATTACGCGCCTGTACGACTACCTCTACTGACCGCTGGCCGCCAAGCTGGCTCGAACGATGACGCGAACCGGTCTGTGACCGGTGCCGGAGATAAATATGGAAAAGCGTAAGGAACTTTACGCCGGCAAGGCCAAGTCGGTATTTTCGACGGACGATCCTGATCGGTTTGTCCTGGTATTCCGTGACGACACCTCGGCCTTTGATGGCCAGAAAAAAGAACAGCTTGATCGCAAAGGCATGGTGAACAACCGGTTTAACGCGTTCATCATGGAAAAGCTGGAAGCTGCCGGTATTCCCACCCATTTCGAGGGGCTGCTTTCCCCCACCGAATCACTGGTGAAGAAGCTCGACATGATTCCGGTGGAATGTGTGGTCCGCAACGTCGCTGCGGGCAACCTCTGTCGACGCCTCGGCGTGGAAGAGGGGCGAGACCTTAACCCGCCGACCTTCGAGCTGTTCCTCAAGAACGATGAACTCCACGACCCCATGGTGAACGAGTCCCTGGCCATTACCTTTGGCTGGGCGACCGCCGATGAGCTGGCGGAAATGAAGCGCCTGACCCATCAGGTGAACGACGTGCTGAAAAGTCTGTTCGCTGACGCCGGCATGCTGCTGGTGGACTACAAGCTCGAGTTTGGGCGTAGCGGTGGGCGTGTTGTGCTGGGCGACGAGTTCAGCCCCGATGGCTGCCGTATCTGGGACCGGGAAACCCGCAAGAAAATGGACAAGGATCGTTTCCGCCAGGGCCTGGGTGAGGTTATCGAAAGCTATGAAGAGGTCGGTCGCCGCCTTGGCATCACCTTCGACGAATAATTTCAGCGGGGCCAGCGGGCCCCGTTTTTTCGCATGAGCAGAAGTCCACCTGTACTAACCCGACGAACAGGAGACCCTCCGATGAAAATGATCCGATCCGCCATACTACTGACCGCGGTGGCAGCCGTCCCGGCCGCCCAGGCCGATGTGCTGGGGTTTGGCGCCAGTATCGGCTACTGGGATTCTGACCTGTCCGGCAAGGCCGTTAAAAACGGTGACCGGGTGGATGTCGACGATGAGCTGGATCTCAGCAATAATACCGAAGCCAACCTGAGCGCGTTTCTCGAACATCCCATCCCGCTGCTCCCCAATGTACGCCTAAGCTACATCAAGATCGACCAGAGCGGCCGCGGCCAGCTGGGTTCCGGGTTCGATGACTTTGTGGCCGGAACACCCGTAGACTCCAGCCTGAAATGGCGCCAGACCGACCTTACGCTGTATTACGAGGTGCTGGATA
>CAYMQO010000288.1:1400-3438 GCA_964392405.1 uncultured Marinobacter sp. | reverse complement strand
ACGTCGTCGCCGCGCTCCCAGTTACCCGGGGTGGCAACCTTGTGCTCGTCGGTCAGCTGCAGGGAGTCAACCACTCGCAGAACTTCGTTGAAGTTACGACCGGTGCTCGCCGGGTAGGTGATGATCAGTCGGATCTTCTTGTTCGGATCGATCACGAACAGGGAGCGGACTGTCAGGCTGCTGTCGGCGTTGGGGTGGATCATGTCGTACAGCTCGGAGACCTTGCGGTCTTCGTCGGCGATGATCGGGAAGTTCACCACGCAACCCTGGGTTTCGTTGATGTCCTTGATCCAGCCGTGGTGAGAGTCCACCGGGTCAACGCTCAGGGCGATGGCCTTGACGTTGCGCTTGGCGAATTCGTCCTTGAGCTTGGCGGTCAGGCCCAGTTCGGTGGTGCACACCGGGGTAAAGTCCGCCGGGTGCGAAAACAGGATACCCCAGCTGTCGCCGAGCCATTCGTGGAAGCGAATCACGCCGTCGCTGGACGGCTGCTCGAAATCAGGTGCGGTATCACCAAGACGTAAACTCATACCTTCTCCTCCGTTGTCGGTACTGCGGCCTGTTTCAGGTGCAGGCTCTAACTAAAAGGTCCATTAGCAGCGTCCGGTGCAGATTGTGCCCGGTAAGCTGTAAATCTTATGCCATATAGTTATGGGACTTTTTTATTGATTACTCAAGGGTTTGGTCCGTCCCTGTTAGACTGATTGGTAATCGTAATATGCCAGATCGACATTCATAAGCCGAGTTTTCGTTGATTTTCAAAGTGTTCCCGCGTGAGTCGGAACACCACCGGGCTCAGTAGCACCAGCGCTACCAGGTTAGGTAGTGCCATCATCGCGTTCAGGGTGTCTGCCAGCAGCCAGACGAAACCCAGATTGAGGGTGGCGCCGATGGGAATGGCGATAACCCACAGAACCCGGTACGGCAGGATGGCGCCGGCCCCGAACAGGAACTCGACGGCCCGTTCACCATAGAATGACCAGCCGAGCATGGTGGTGAAGGCGAAAATGGCCAGCGACACCGCCACCACGTAGTTGCCACCGGGAATGCCCAGGGCGAAGGCATTGGAGGTAAGTGCCGCACCGGATTCACCACTGGACCAGGCACCGGAGGTAATGATGACCATACCAGTAATGGTGCAAACGATAATGGTATCGATAAAAGTGCCCAGCATGGCCACCATGCCCTGGTTGATCGGCTGGCGGGTCTGGGCCGCAGCGTGGGCGATGGGGGCGGAGCCCAGTCCCGCCTCGTTGGAGAAGATGCCCCGCGCTACGCCGAAGCGGATAGCGGCCCAGACCGCGGCACCGGCAAAACCGCCTTCGGCAGCGGTGCCGGTAAAGGCATCGGTAAACACCATGGCAAAGGCGGCAGGCAGTTCACTGATATTGGCTGCCAGCGCCACTAGTCCGAAAAGTACGTAGGAGATCGCCATAAGCGGCACCAGGGCGCTGGCCACCTGGCCGATGCGGCGTATACCGCCGATCAGGACCAGCCCAACCAGAACGGCCAGGATGATACCGGTCAGCCAGTGGGGCAAGGCAAAGTTGGTTCGCAGCACATCCGCGACCGAGTTGGCCTGTACGGTATTGCCAATACCGAACCCGGCGATGGCGGCAAAGATGGCGAAGAGTACGCCCAGCCACGCCCACTTTTTGCCCAGCCCGTTGCGGATGTAATACATGGGTCCGCCCACGTGATCACCCCGTGCGCCGACTTCCCGGTAGTGAACCGCGAGCACGGCCTCGGAGTATTTGGTGGCCATGCCCACCAGCGCTGTCAGCCACATCCAGAACAGGGCACCCGGGCCCCCCAGGAACACCGCGGTGGCGACCCCGGCAATATTGCCGGTGCCAATGGTGGCAGAGAGAGCCGTCATCAGGGCCTGAAACGGCGGTATCTCACCTTCCTGTACCGCATCGCCGCCGGTACGGCCGCGCCACATCAGGCGGAAGCCCTCCCCTAACCGGAGGATGGGCATAAGTTTGAGGCCAAGGCTCAGGAACAGGCCGACGCCAAGAATCAGTACCAGCATGGG
>CAYMQO010000288.1:0-1300 GCA_964392405.1 uncultured Marinobacter sp. | reverse complement strand
CATTTCGTTTCGCCAGCTTCTTGCTAAGGTAATGGATGAGCCGGCTACGCCGCAGCTGCAACCGCCGCGTAGCCCGAACAGGACAGGGAAAAGGGGGATGTTCATGAACCGCTCACTGAAAGTCTCGGATATCATGTGGAACCATATCGCGCCGGTGCGTCTGGGAGCGTCGTTGCAGGGGGTGGTCCGGCACCTGCTGCAGAATCACGTTACCGGGCTGCCGGTCGTGGACGAGGACCGAAAAGTGGTAGGGTTTGTCTCCGAGCAGGACTGCATCCACACGCTGCTGGTCCACCATTACCACGGCGAGGGCGAGCCGTCAGTGGATGATGTGATGAAGCGGCAACCGCTCACCATCACCCCGGGCATGTCGGTGGTGGACCTGGCCCAGAACCTGGGTCACGACAAGCCCAAGGTTTATCCTGTTGAAGATCAGGGCCAGCTGGTGGGCATTGTGACCCGCACCGCCATATTGGCGGAACTGGCCGGTATCGAGGTAAGCCGGTATCTGGATACCGACTGACTCAATCGGTTGGGTCGGCTGAGAAGTAACCGGCGCTGAAAATCTGTTAACTGAGGTTAGTATGGAACTCTTGGCAAGTAATGTCTGTTTTGGGGGCGAACACCGCCGTTACCGTCACCGGTCGCAGGTACTTGACTGCGATATGGAACTTGCTGTGTTCCTGCCACCGTCTGCCCTGGGCGACAAAGCTGTCCCGGTGCCGGCTCTCTACTGGCTGTCCGGGCTTACCTGTACTGACCGGAACTTTATGGAAAAGGCCGGAGCCATGCGCCGTGCTGCTGAGCTGGGACTGGCCATTGTCTGCCCCGACACCAGCCCGAGAGGCGTCAACCTGCCTGGTGAGGATGAGAGCTACGATTTCGGTGCGGGCGCCGGCTTTTACGTCAACGCCACCCGTGAGCCCTGGTCCCGTCATTACCGGATGTACGACTATGTCGTGTCAGAATTGCCCGGGCTGCTGGAGCAGTCCCTGCCATTGACCGACCGTCGCAGTATCAGCGGCCATTCCATGGGTGGTCATGGTGCGCTGATCTGTGCCCTGAAGAATCCGGGGCGTTATCAGTCGGTATCAGCCTTTGCGCCCATCGCCAATCCGAGCCAGGTTCCCTGGGGGCGCAAGGCATTCAGTGGTTACCTGGGGGATGACGAGGAAAGCTGGAAAGAGTGGGATGCTACCCTGCTGATTCCGGGCGCAACCGAACGACTGCCGCTGCTGGTGGATCAGGGTACGGCCGATCAGTTCCTGGAAGAACAGCTGGCGCCGGAAGCCCTCGCCGA
>CAYMQO010000287.1:0-3448 GCA_964392405.1 uncultured Marinobacter sp. | reverse complement strand
GCATTCCAGAGGCAGGTCTGGCAGGCACTGCAGGAGATCCCCTTCGGTCACACCGAAACCTACGGCGAACTGGCCCGGCGCATTGGCAATGAAAAAGCATCCCGCGCAGTTGGGCTGGCCAACGGGCGCAACCCTATCGGTATCATCGTGCCCTGTCACCGGGTGATCGGCTCCAATGGCGCGTTGACCGGTTATGCCGGTGGCGTCGAGCGCAAGAAGTGGCTGCTGGCCCATGAGCGGGCGCACATGGGCCAGGAACAGCTGGACTTAGTCCCAGTCCGGTGAAAAATCAGGATTAGCCAGCCGCTCACCCCGGTCCAGGGCGTTTATGGCCTCGATCTCTTCATCACTCAGGCGGATTTTCAGGGCATCCAGGTTTTCGATCTGGTGTTTCGGGCGGGTCGATGACGGGATCGGTGCCACGTCACGTGAGGCACACCAGGCAATCGCTATCTGAGCTGCAGTCACATGGTGGGCAGCCGCGATCCGCTGCAGGGTGTCATCTTCCATCACCTTGCCATAGGCCAGCGGCATATAGCCGGTAATGGGAATGCCCAGGCTTTTGGCGTGGTCCACCACCTTGCGGTTGGCTAAAAACGGGTGCACCTCCACCTGGTTGGTGAAGATGGGCGTATCGCCCAGAATCGCTTTGGCCTGATCCATTTGGGCACAGGTGAAGTTGGACACACCGATATGGGTAGTCAGGCCTTCCTGCTGCGCCTCTTTCAGGGCGCCCAGATACTCTTCCATGGGCACTTTGTCACCCGGTGACGGCCAATGGATCAGTGTCAGGTCGACGTGATCGGTTTTCAGTTTCTGCAGACTGGTCTGCAGGCTGTTGATCAGGTCGCTGCGGCGGAAGTTCGTTAACCAGATCTTGGTCGTCAGGAAAATTTCCCGGCGGGGGATACCGCTGGTGGTGATGCCATCGCCCACCTCGGCCTCGTTCTCATAAATCTGGGCGGTGTCGATGTGGCGATAGCCCAGCGAGAGTGCACTTCGAACCGACTCCCGGGCGTCATCACCTTTCAGCCGGTAGGTTCCCATACCAATAGGGGGTAGCGCATCAAACGGCATAAACTCCTCCTGTTATAAATCCCGGCCACCAGCGCAGGTACGCCGTTGTTCACCAGGATATGAAAATGGGGGAAGGGAGTCTCTACGATGGGGCTGAACGGGGATTTCTGCAAGGGCGCCGTATCACAACGATCGCGTGCGCCCCTGCAGACCCCGAATCAGGAAGGGAAAACGGTCAGATTACGATTCTGTACAGTCCTGCGATTAGTAGCTGGGCCAACCATCCGCCGTCCAGACCAGATTGCTGATCAGCAGGGTAGCGTTGCCAGTATTCAGGGCATCATAGGCATGGCGTGCGATAACACCCGTGCCAGCGATGTCCTGACCGCCCGGACCAATCCAGCGCTCATTACCGCCATCCAGCAGACTGCCGCCACCAGCCAGCATATTGCGGCCTTCCCGGTCCAGGTAAGGGCCGGTTATGGCGCGAGAGCGGCCATACACGATCCGGTAGGTGCTGTTGACGCCGGCGCAGCATTTTCCGACAGAGACAAACAGGTAATAGTAGCCGTTGCGATGGACAATGGTGGGGGCTTCGATGCCTTCCGAGCGGCTGGCCAGCGAGTAATGTCGTCCGGTGGGCTTCATGGTGTTGCGATCGAGCTTCACCAGTCTGATGCCGGACCAGAAGGAGCCGAAGGTAAGCCAGGGCTCACCTGCGGCGTCGATCACCAGATCGGGGTCGATGGCATTGAAGTCATCGGTGGTGTTGGAACTGAGAACCACGCCATCGTCCCGCCAGTTATCGGCAGCCAGGCTGGGGGACGACGCCAGTCCGATCACCGACCGGTTCGAGCCGAACGTGGAAACCGCGTAATACATCCATACCCGGCCGTTGTAGGCCTTGACGTCCGGTGCCCACACATCGATGCCCTGCTGACCGGGCACGTAGTTCCGCCACCACCAGAGACCCGAGCCGAACACCGACGGCAGTGGCTCCCAGAAGCGTCCGCCATCATAGGAAATCTTGCGGTAGATACCCGGGCCAGTCTGGAACTCGTACCAGATGCCGTTTTCTTCCGCGATGGTGGGATCGTGGGCGCCCAGGTTGCCGGATAACTCCCAGAATTCACTCTGGCCGCTCCCGGGGGCTGGGGTCGGATCTGTCGGTGTGGGCGTGGGCGTGGGTGTAGGTGTGCGACCCGGCCAGGGCCACCGGCGCCAGATGCCCCGGTCGTCACCGGGCGCTGCCGCGATCACGGGTGTATCAGAAGGTCCAGAGAATTGTTGCGGCTCGTCTGACGGCGTATCCGCATGGGTTGTCGATACCAGGAAGCAAAGCAGAAACGGAGACAGGGCCCGAAGCCGGGCCGCAAGCATTGAGGTCATGGTGGCATATCCTGGAGGGTTATTGTTGTACTGCTTCCAAGCGAGTCACGTTAACCCCGCCGGGGCTCGGCCACAACGACCCCAGGCGCGTAAATATCCACCAGACCGCAAGTGGTCTACTGCCCTCTTTTGCGACGCTCCGTCACCACTTCCCCACCAATGCCCCAGTTATCGGTGCTCACTTCATCAATGACCACCACCGTGGTGGCCGGGTTCTTGCCGAGCACATCCTGCAGCAACCTGGTGGCACCTTCGATCAGTGCTTTCTTGTCTTCGGCAGATACGTTTTCATCGGTGATCTTGATGTTCACATAGGGCATTACCGCTCTCCCTGGGATGAGTCTGGCACTTAATCGGCGCGTTCCCAGCCACCACCGAGTGCCTTGTAGAGATCCACGGTAGCCTGCAGCCGGGCCAGCCGCAACTGCACCAGCTGGTCCCGGGTCTGGAACAGGGTACGCTGGGCGTCCAGCAACGTCAGTAACTCATCGCTGCCGGCGCGGTAACGCAGGTCGGTCAGTTCGAGGGCGCTCTCTGCCCGTTCGCTGACGGTCCGTTGCAGTGCCTCCCGCCGCTGGCTGGTCTGCAGGCGGTCCAGCGCGTCGTCGGTTTCCTGCAGTGCGGTGAGGATGGCACCGCGATAGTCTTCCACCAGGGCCCGGCGGCGGGACTCGCTGATGGCCGTCTGGGCATCGCGGGCGCCGCCGTCAAACAGGTTCTGCGCCAGGCTCAGGGTCCAGCCCAGGGTTTCTACCGGATTGGCCAGACTGGCCAGGCTGGCGGTACTGACACCGGCATCCAGCCCCAGGGATACCGACGGAAGCCAGGCCGACCGGGCCTGGGCAAGATTGGCATCGGCGGCCTGAAGCTGAGCCTCGGCACTGGCCAGGTCCGGACGGCGGGTCAGCAGATCGGCCGGCAGGCCGGCATCGACCATCGGCAGGGCCAGATCCATCAGCGACTGCGGGGACGACACCTCAAAGCCCAGCGGCGAGGTGCCCACCAGCACCGCCAGCGCCGAACGGGTCTGGCGGTATTCCAG
>CAYMQO010000286.1:0-3468 GCA_964392405.1 uncultured Marinobacter sp. | reverse complement strand
CCGGGATCCCTATGGGGCGCATGCAGGCAGACGAGGTGGCCGGCATTCTTCGGCTTGACCAGAACCTGAAAGAGCGGGTCAAGGGTCAGGACCACGCCCTGGATGACATCGCTGAAACCATCCGTGTCGCCCGTGCCGATCTGGCCGACGAGAAAAAGCCCCTGGGTGTGTTCCTGCTGGTCGGCCCCAGCGGCGTCGGCAAGACCGAAACCGCACTGGCGCTTGCGGAGCAGGTCTACGGCAGCGAGTCCAACGTGACCGTCATCAACATGTCCGAATTCAAGGAAGAGCACAAAGTATCGCAACTGGTGGGCTCGCCTCCGGGCTATGTGGGCTATGGCGAGGGCGGCGTGCTCACCGAAGCTGTACGCCGCAAGCCCTACAGCGTCATCCTGCTGGATGAGATGGAAAAAGCCCATCCCGGGGTTCAGGACATTTTCTATCAGGTGTTCGACAAGGGTTCCCTGCGGGATGGAGAAGGCCAGGATGTGGATTTCCGCAACACCGTCATCCTGATGACCTCCAACGCCGGGTCAGAACAGATCGCGGATCTGTATGCGGATGAGCTGACCGCGCCGGAAGACCCACGCACCCTGAAGGCAGCCATCTGGGAGCCGTTGCTGGACATTTTCAAACCGGCGTTCCTGGGGCGTACAACCGTACTGCCATACCGCCCATTGGGCCGTGAACAGCTGGCAGCCATTACCCGGCTGCAGCTGGAGCGAATCAATCAGCGCCTGCAGCGCCATCATAACGTGGCTCTCGGCTATGGCGACGCCGTGGTCGATGCCGTGGTGGAGCGCTGCACTGAGGCCAGCTCCGGCGCTCGCAATATTCAGCAGATCCTGCACAGGGATGTGCTACCCGCAGCGTCCAGACGGATTCTGGAATGTCTTGCGGATGAAACCCCGATCTCGGCAGTGGACATCACCGTGACTGACGGCGACCTACAGGTTGTGGTCAGTACCGCAGAGGTGGCCCACCGCCAGACCGAATCCATGGACGGCGCTTGAGCGACGGCCAGGATGACCATGTCCTCGTTACAGGACGTACGAAAAACCTAAGGAGATACACATGCAAGCGAATACCTATCTGGACTACGAAGGCATCAAGGGCGAAGCCACTGCCAACCAGTACAAGGACCTGATCACCGTTCTGTCCATGGACTTTAACGTTCACCGGACGATCACAGCTTACACCGGTACCGCGATGGACCGCGAAGCCTCTGCAACCCGCCTTGGCGATATCACCATCACCAAGCTGCAGGACAGCGCGTCTCCTGACCTGTTCCGTGAAGCCACCATCGGTAAGGGTAAAAAGGCGACTTTCTACGTCACCAAGCAAGGTGAAGAGATTGAAGAAATCATGAAAATCGAACTGACCGACGCCATGATTTCCAACTACAGCCTGTCTGTTCAGGGTGATCGCCCGACCGAGTGCATCACCATTTCGTACACCGAGCTGACCATGACTGCCAGCCCGGCGGACGACAAGAACAACATCACTCAGCCGAAGGTTTATGGCTACAGCGGTGTCAAGGGCCAGAAGCTCTGATTGCAGAGTTCTCTGTCTCAGGAGGGCGCCTGCGGGCGTCCTCCCTATTCTTTTAATTCAGGATGGCGTGGACGTTCATGAGCAAGGAAACTCAGCATCATTTTCTCAAGATTCACAGCTCGCTTGGAGCCGATGCTCTCATTCTGGAGAAGCTCTCCATCAGCGAGGGCATGTCGCGACTGTTTGAAATCGAGGTGGGTTTTACCGCCAATAACCGTATCGCTGATGTGAAGCCTCACATTGGTGAAGAAGTGGTTATCAGTCTTGCCATGTCGGATGTGCTGGGCTCCAAAGAACGCTATTTCCATGGCCATTTCCTGACCATCAGCGAGCTGGGCAAGCCCATGCACAACAAGGACGGCCAGCGTTATACCGCTGTGATCGTTCCCCGTGCCTGGTCTGCTACCAGCCGGACCAATTGCCGGATATTCCAGGACCAGACCGCCCTGGATATCGTTGAAACCCTGCTGGGCGAGCACAGCGTCAAGCACCGTAAAGTCATTAACAGCGCGCTGTATACGCACCGGTATTACGTTCAGTACAACGAAACCGACTGGGAATTTATCTGCCGTGTGCTCGCGAACGAAGGCCTGACGTTCTTCTTCGAGCACACCGACAGCGCGCACACCATGGTCATCACCGACAGCGAGACCGCGTTCCTGCCGGCGCTGGAGAACCAGGTGGTGTTCAGCTCCCGCAACACCGGCAGCGCCCGTATCTCCCACTGGGAACGGGGCTTCCGGGCCATGTCGGATCAGATGATGGAGCATGGCTTCGACTTCACCCGCCCCAACGACCGGGTGATTACCCAAAGCCAGGAGCAAGTGCCCGGCGACCTGTTTGGCCTGCGGGAACTGTTTGAGTATCAGGGGGAAGACCGCCCCCTTAAAGACAAGGCCAATCTTACCCGTAAACATTTGCAGGCACTGGCGATGGAGTCGGCCTCACTGGAGGCAATTTCCACCTATCGCTCCTTCGGTGCCGGCCTGACCTTCAGCTTCAAGAGCCACGAGGACGGCCTTCCGGACCCGAATGAGTTTGTGATCACCGATATCCAGATCACGGCGGAAGTACCCCTGAACTCCGATAACCAGCCCACGGCCGGAACGCTGGAATACCACAACGCGTTTCTCTGCCGTCCGGCGACACAGCCCTATGTTCCGGCTCGTATTCCAAAGCCGGTCATGCCCGGGCTGCAGACCGCCACCGTGACCTGCCCGGCGGGGGAAGAGATTCATGTGGACGAGCATGGCCGGATTAAGGTCCAGTTTCACTGGGACCGGGAAGGCCAATACGACCAGAAGAGTTCCTGCTGGATTCGCGTGGCCCAGAGCTGGGCCGGCGAGCGCTGGGGTGCGCAGTTTATTCCCCGTGTCGGCCAGGAAGTATTGGTGGAGTTCGTCAATGGTGACCCGGACCAGCCACTGATTACCGGCTCTGTCTATAACGGCAAGAATCCCATGCCCTATGATCCGGAATCCGAGAAGAACATTTCCGGCATCAAGTCCCGCTCCACCACCAAAGGCAGTGGTGCGAACTACAACGAGATCAGCTTCGATGACACCCTGGGCAGTGAGTGGCTTCGTATTCACGCCGAGAAAGATCACGAACTGACCGTTGAAAACAATCAGACGGATGACGTGGGGGTGGACCGCGCAACCACCATCGGAAACGACGACCGGCTGAATGTGGGGAACAACCAGAATGTGACCGTCGGCAAGCATATTGTGATTGATGCGGGTAGCAGCATCACCATTCGCACCGGCGCCGCATCCATCACCATGAGCAGCTCCGGACAGATCGATATCCAGGGCAGCGCGATCAACGTCAAGGGCTCATCGGTGGTTAACGTGAAAGCGCCCAAGATCAACATGAACTGATAGCGCAATCTCCATGATGCACCAGACTCTGGAC
>CAYMQO010000285.1:0-3478 GCA_964392405.1 uncultured Marinobacter sp. | reverse complement strand
ATGCCCCGCAGGGCGTCCAGGGCCTGTAACCGTTGCTGAGGGTGACCCATCATCGTTATCCTCTTTGTCAGACGCAGTATATCGGAGGCGCTGCGTGATCCGAATGGCTGGGCTATACCATCCGGTTGCCGCTGGCTTACGCTGTCGTAAGGTGCTGTTTGCAGCCATTGTCACAACGAGCTCGTAAAGCTTGTTAAACAGGAAGGCGAAGATGACCCCAGAGCTGGGAATAATTGAAGGGTTTTTTGGTCCCCTGTGGTCCTGGTCTGATCGCCAGCAACTGATGGAACTGCTCCAGCCCTATGGGTACCTTACCTACTGGTACGCGCCCAAGGCAGACCGCTATCTGCGACGGGCGTGGAAAGAGCCGTATCCGGACGCGCTTGCGGCGGAGTTGTCCGGGTTTGCCCGCTGGTGTGATGATCGCGGCATCGCCTTCGGCGTTGGCCTGAGCCCCTGGGAGGTCTTCCATTGCTTTGATGATGCGGCCCGCAATGCGCTGGGTGAGAAACTCGATTTTCTGCTCGGGTCCGGGGTGCAGCGTGTTGCCATCCTGTTCGACGATATGGCCGCCGACGTGCCGGATCTCGTTCAGCGCCAGGGAGAAATCATTGACTGGGTGCACCAGCGTGCCGGGCTCAGCCAGTTGGCAGTCTGCCCCTCCTATTATTCCGACGATCCGGTGCTGGACCGGGTGTTCGGCCAGCGTCCGGAGCGGTATCTGGAAGATCTCGGGGCAGCACTGGATCCGTCCGTGGATGTGTTCTGGACCGGCGAAGAGGTCTGCTCACGGGAACTGTCGCCCGGTCACCTGCGCCGGGTGGCGAGCCAGCTGGGTCGCAAGCCGCTGCTGTGGGATAACTATCCGGTCAACGACGGCGATCGCATGTCCCGTCATCTTCACCTGAGAGGATTTACCGGCCGGCCAGCGGCCAATGCCGGCCTGATCCGTGGCCATATGATCAACCCGGCCCTGCAGCCGTGGCTGACCGCGATCCCGGCCCTGACCCTGGCCAGGAGTTATCAGCAGGGTGACAGTTACTGTTACGGCGCAGCGTTTCGCGAGGCTGCGGTCAGCGCGGTCGGAGAACCCATGGCCGGGCAGTTGCTGGCTGATCTGCTGGTGTTGCAGGATGCCGGCCTGCATCGGATCAGCCCGGAGCGTCTTGAAAAGCTGAAAGCCATTTACGCCGGGATGGGTCACCCGGCGGGGCAGGAGGTGGTTCGCTGGTTGTCTGGCGAGTATCAGGTTACTGACGAGATGGTGCAGACTCAGTAGCCGGCCCGCAATCCGGGGTGGGGCGGTTGCGAAACGCCTCTGTCAGATGATTCCGCTCTCTCTGTACATCGTGAAAGCGGGTGGGAAGGGGCCACAATTGATACCAGTAGTCACCTGCCGCTACCTCCGGTGAGGTGTCACTTTCGGCCAATACCGGCGTCAGTACCCGGACTTCCAGCTGCGGAGTCAGTTGCTCCAGAATGGCGACCATCCCCTGGCGCTGGTCGCTGTGGAAGCTGCCGACAATCATCAGTGCTTGCCGCCGGGGGGCCTCGTTCAGGGCGTCCAGAACGGTGGCGGCCATGGTGCTGTCCCGTAACAGTTGTGCCTGGTAGGTGTTCTCCAACTGGCGGCTGTGGTTGCCGTCCTCCGAAGCATGCTCGCCCTGAAGCTGATCGAAAAAACGCTCGCGGTAACCCGCCACTTGCGGAAACGGCTGGTCCGGCAGGGCCTGACGATGTTCTGGCGCCAGCGTTCCCACATAACTTTTACCCTGCTGACCCACACAGCGAACCAGATCCACCGGTGCATTGGCCGCCCTTACCGGCAGACCATGGTGTCGGGCATATTCCATCAGCGGGCGGTAGGAGCCCCGGTAATTCTCCCAGCCCCTGGCGTCTTCAATCAGCTCGCTCTCCCCCAGTTCTCCGGCCAGATAGCGGTCGATTGCCGGCTGGGTATCGGTCTCAAAAGCTTCCATTACCAGAACCTGATCCGGGCGCTGTTGGTGTAATGCCGCCTGCAACCGGGCCTGCAACAGATGGGCTCCCTGGTGACCATGGAATTCGCCGATGATGACCACGTCCGCCGGGGCCAGTTCCCGGGCCAGCTCCGTCAGGGTTATTGCCTGATTTCGATGGTTGTGAACCGTCGAGTCGTAGAAGGTGTGCACAGGAGCGCTGTCAGGCGACAGCGCACAGCCTGAAAGCATCATCAGAGACAGGGTTGGGGCGAGCAGGCGGCTGAATGTCATATCGCTTCCGAATTCAAGAAGTGTCCGGGCAGGCGGCGCTATCTGGGTTATCCTATAGGCCATGGTTCCCGGGCAGAGAGTCTATGCTTCCGTTTCGCATTATCGACCGTGTTAAATTCTTCGTCGAGCGCCAGTTGGTCAAGGGTGCCGGCTTCCAGTTACTGGTGGCGGCGGCGTTTATTGCCCTGATCGCCCTGTTCGGCGGAGCCCTGGTGCTTCCGCTGGGGGGCGATTTCGGGCAGGTCGGGGACGCCATCTGGTGGGCCTTTCTCCGACTGACGGACCCTGGCTACCTGGGCGATGATGTGGGCGCCTGGCAGCGGCTGGTGTCCACCTTGCTGACCGTCAGTGGCTATGTGGTCTTTATGGGTATGCTGGTGGCCATTCTGACCCGCTGGCTGATCGCCCGCATGGACGAGCTGGAGCGCGGCCTGACCCCGGTGACGCTGAAAAACCACATCGTGGTGCTGGGCTGGTCCAATCAGACTCTGCCGCTACTGGCCGAACTGCTGGGGTCCACCGGTCGTATGCGGCGATTTCTTGAGAGGCATGATGCGTCCCGGCTCAACCTGGTGGTACTGGCAGAAGCGGCCAGTGCCGAACAGGTGCATGAACTTCGTACGGAGCCGGGCATAGGACCCCGTGCCCGTCAGGTGATTCTGCGCTCGGGACTGGCCATTCAGCCCGATGCCCTGCACCGGGTGGCCTGCCTGGACGCAGCGGCGGTGATCGTGCCCAGCTCGACCCATGGGGCGGGTAGTCTGGTGACGTCCGATGTGGAAACCGTCAAAGCGCTGCTCTCGATCGCCGCTCAGGCCCGGTATCTTCAGATGCCACTGCCGTTTGTGGTGGCGGAGCTGCAGGATGTACGCAAGGTACCGGTGATTGAGCGGGCTTATCCGGGGACGGTTGAAGTGGTGGCCGGAGACATCACCATCAGTCGTCTGATGGTGCAGAATATCCTCCATCCGGGGCTCTCAGCGGTGTACAACGAACTGCTCGCCGGGGAAGGGGATAACAAGCTTTATGTTCGCAGTGGCGATAGCCTTGCCGGCATGACCCTTGGGGAGCTGGCTGCCCGGCGTCCGGACGCCATCATATTGGGCGTGGTGGAAGAGCAGGGCCAGCTAGCTCCGCAGTCGTGGCAGGTGAATCTGGTTGCGCCTTCCAGTACACGGATCAAACCCACGGACCGGGTTGTGTTCCTGGCCCGGGCCTATAACGAC
>CAYMQO010000284.1:0-3489 GCA_964392405.1 uncultured Marinobacter sp. | reverse complement strand
ATATTTATGCCCGACATATTTTTAATTATTTATCAATGAGTTAAAAACCGACCGCTCTGAAACTGTAAACTTACCCGACAGTACGCCAGCCGCCAGATCACTTGGTGACAGCTACATAGATTACGCACACGTAACACATTGTATTTACATAGCTTCCTGTTCTGACCAAGCTTGAACTAGACTCAACACAACCTCCTTCTTTTCGTTTGCAAAAGGTGACTGAATGTCTGCTGACCAGATCGGTTTTTCATTATTGGTGCTGGCCGTGCTGTTAGGGATTGGCAAGTGGGTTCGCATGCACTGGCGGCCCGCCCAGAAGCTGTTCCTGCCCGCGTCGATTCTGGCCGGCGCCATTGGGCTCATACTGGGACCGGGAGTACTCGGCGCCCTCACTCGGCTTGTTGCCGGACCTGATAACCCACTTGCCGAGGGAGCCATTCCGGAATGGATGCTTTCGGTCTGGAGTGACTTGCCCGGCCTTCTGATCAACGTTGTGTTTGCCACGCTACTAATGGGCGTTCCGCTTCCGCGTTGGCAGCGTGTCTGGAGCCTGGCAGGGCCACAACTGGCGTTTGGCATGACGCTGGGCGCAGGCCAGTACGTTATCGGAATACTACTCGCCGCACTTATTCTGGCTCCGGTATTCGGCCTTCCACTGATGGCCGGCGCACTGATCGAAATCGGCTTTGAAGGCGGGCATGGTACTGCTGCCGGCCTCCGGGAGGTATTCAATGACCTCGGGTTCGCAGAAGGCGCTGACCTTGCTGTAGGAATGGCAACCGTTGGGATTATCGGGGGCATCGTCGGCGGAATCATCATAATCAACTGGGGCGTCCGTCGGGGCCACAGTGGCGTGCTGGACAGCAACGTTCAAAGCCTTCCGGTGAGCCAGCAACGTGGGCTGGTGGACCAGAAAGACCGCCCCCTGTCCATTGGTGACATGACGGTGCGGGCAGACTCCATTGAGCCGCTGACACTTCACCTCGCCTTTATCGCCCTGGCCATTCTGGTCGGCATGGGCATTCTTGAGACTCTGGTATGGATAGAATCCCAGACCTGGGGCCAGGGTGAGGATGGAATTGAACTTCTGAGTGCCGTGCCGTTGTTCCCGCTCGCCATGATTGGCGGCCTGATCGTGCAACAAGTGGTCAGCCGGATCGATAACAATGACCTGATGGACCGTGAGACCCTGGTCCGCATTCAGGGCCTGGCCCTTGACCTGCTTATCGCTGCTGCCATTGCCAGCCTGTCGCTGGCGGTTATTGCCTCGAACCTTGCCCCCTTCCTGATCCTGGGGATTGCGGGCATCGCCTGGAACGTCTGCATGCTTTTGTGGCTGGCTCCCAGAATCATACCGAAGTACTGGCTGGAACGGGGAATCGGTGATTTCGGCCAATCCATGGGGGTGACGGCCACCGGCCTGGTGCTGATGAAGATTGCGGACCCGGACAACAAAACTCCTGCTTACGAAGCCTTCGGCTATAAGCAGATGGCGTTCGAGCCATTTTTCGGTGGCGGGCTGGTGACGGGCATTTCGTTGCCCATTATCTACAACTTTGGTCCCTGGCCACTGTTTGGCGTAATGCTCGGGCTTACGGTATTGGGAATCTGCTCCGGCCTGTTTTATTTCGGCCGCCTCAAGGACCAGCCCGATGGCTGAGCCCATTCCCGGGAGACAGCTTTCAGGAATTTCATGAGAGCGACTGCCGTTAGCTACGACGTTAACGACTACAGTAATACAGGTGCCCCATGCCAATCTGGACGAAAGGAAGAACAACCATGGCCACATCGACCAGTAACACCGGCAACATTTTCGAAGAACTGCGCCAGGACCATGACATACAACGTGAGATTTTCGAGCGTCTCGAGAAAACACAGGGCGACGAAACCGCCCGCCGGCAGGACTTTGACCGCCTGAGGAATGAACTGAAGCATCACGCTGCGGCTGAAGAAAAGCACTTCTATGCCCGGCTCATGACCATCGAGTTCACCCAGGAAAAAGTCCGCCACAGTGTTGCCGAGCATCACGAGATTGATGAACAGGTCGAAACACTTGAATCTACGGAGTTCAGCAGCCCGCAATGGCTGCCTAAACTGCGGGAGCTGAAAGAGTTGGTGACACACCACCTCGACGAAGAGGAGCAAGAGGTCTTCCAGATGGCTGGCAAGGTGCTCACAGACAAGCAGAAAACCTCGTTTGGTAAAACCTACCGGATTGAGATTGATCAGCTACTTAAGCGCTAGTGTCCCAGGGCGGCGCCTCTCCACCGAGAGAGTGTCCGGCAGAGAGGCCCTCGCCGGGAACGCCTCAGGGCCGTTCGGCGTGCCGTTTCTGGCTGTTTCGGGCCACCTGGAACAACCTGTGTCAGACCTTCCTGACAAATTCGGATTTCAGTTTCATGGCACCGATACCATCGATTTTGCAATCAATGTCATGGTCACCGCCCACCAGGCGGATGTTCTTCACCTTGGTGCCCACCTTGACCACCTGGGACGAACCCTTCACCTTCAGATCCTTAATCACCGTTATCGTGTCACCATCGGCCAGAACATTACCGTTGGCGTCTCTGATTTCGGATTCGTCAGACGCTTCGGAGGCTTCGTCGCCGGCCTTCCACTCATGGGCACACTCGGGGCAGACAAGAAACTCACCGTCTTCGTAGGTAAATTCAGACTGACACTCGGGACAACCAGGTAAACCGCTCATACACATTCTCACTCTGACACGGACCAACACGCCGAACGCCCTTCGCCCCGGTTTCGGGAAAACTGACCTTCGACGTGCGTAATAAGGCAGAGAGTATAGCGGATACGGTCGTTGGATGCGGCGGGGCTGAGAAAGAGGCTTGTTTCAGAAAGCACAGAGAGCATTTGAGACAACCCGCATATTACAGCCTGATCGGAATATCTCCAGAATCGCAGCGCCACTGCTCAACCCTATCCTGCAGAAGATCATCAATCTGCGAATACCACTGCAGGTTTTCCTGATCAATCGTGTACGTCAGGACCAGATCCTCAACCGCCAGGACCCTGAGACAATCAAAAGCACCTTCCTCCGTGAACAAGTCTGCGCAGGTACCCCAGTGAGTACGCTGACCGCCAGCCCTTTCCACCACTTCCCAGATCACACCGTCCCTTTCAGTTGCATAAAGCAGCTCATGCTCATCCAGCGCATGGGTGGGCCCAAGTTCTGAGAGCGGTCTCTGGAAATGAGAGATCGGCGCCAGCCCTACGTAAAGTGACTGGTGACGCAGGCTCTTCCCGCGCCGGACCGTCGGTTTATAGCCCGGGATTTCCTGAGCTACCAACACTTCCTCCATGAAAATGCTGATACCATAGCCGCCGCCTTCAGGATCAAAGCCATCGCCAGGATGTCCTTCGCCCGGAAGAGAAACCTTATACTCAGTCGGCACGCATAAATAATCTCCCGCTACTGCCCTACTTTCCGGAACAGATGAGGTGCAGCCAACCAGGAGGGCCAACGCTACC